>NZ_JBJMLX010000432.1:0-9944 GCF_045805085.1 Niastella sp. | reverse complement strand
AAGCAGGTGAAGGAACATTTAGACAATAATCCTCAGGTAGCATCAGCTATTCCCGCTGATAAGGCTGATGAAATCCACAATGAAATAGCCAGCCATATAACAAATGGTTTAGCCAGTCAACCTGCTGCTAGCCAGGGGGGTTTCGGAGGAGCTTTAGGTGGGATGTTAGAAAAATTAGAAAGTAATCTCGCCGCAGGTGGGGCAGTTACCAGCGCAATTGAAGGGGGCCTGGTGAGCAGCCTGGCAAGTAAATTTGGTTTACCTCCCTCAATTACCGGGGCAATTGCAGGAGCACTCCCAGGGATATTACAAAAATATGCTGCTAAAAAAGTGCAGGGACAACAAAAACCAATGTAGATGCGGACGCCGACATTAGCCACAATGAGAGAAGACCGGGTAGACATGCAAATGAAACCAATGCATCAGCGAAGCGAAAGCTTCTTTCCGGTTTGCGCCGCTTCGTAAATGGCTTGCATGATGCGCAGGTCTTTCAATCCTTCTTCGCCCGTAATGTGAGAAGGCAATTGTTTACCGGCTAACAGCACCTTTGCAATCTCGTCGCATTGCACCGCTTGTTGATTGGTCACCGGAAAGTTCAATTCGCCCTTGCTTGTTTTGCCCCTGAAGGGTCCGTAACTAATGGCCGGACTTAATTCAAAACTCCCATTATCGGCGGAGGCGTACAAACGGTCGATCCCACAATTATATGAGCTGCTGCAATTGGCATACGCACCTGAAGGAAAAGCGAGCTGCCACGTGATGGAAGCTTCGACTTCTTTAAACAAAGCCGAATCGGTGTTGGGGCCAAACTGCGCTGTTACTGAAACAGGTTCTTCGCCTGTAATGTAACGACTGGCCTGCACGCAATAAATGCCCACATTCATTAGCGGCCCACCACCGGCCATGCTTTTCTTTAATCGCCATTCGTTCGGGTCGCTGGTTTTATAACCAAGCGATGCTTCTACCAAACGCACTTGTCCAAAAACTTTTTCCTGTCCCAATCTTTTCATCTCCATGTTGTATGGTTCGTAGTGCAGGCGGTAACCATTCGCCATTTGAACACCTGCTTTTTTGCACGCATCAATCATCTCCTGGCAATCGCTTGCTGTTATTGCCATGGGCTTTTCCACGATCAAGTGCTTGCCAGCCTGCGCTGTGCGTATTGCATATTCTTTGTGCATCGAATTGGGCAGCACGATGTATACCACATCAATGTCTTTATTGTTTTTGATGCCATCGAAGTTTTGATAATTGTAGATGTTGGCATCAGGGATGTTATATCGCTTTTTCCAGTCAACCGCTTTTGAAGCTGTGCCTGTTACAATTCCCGCCAGGCGGCAATACTGCGCTTCCTGCAAGCCTTCAGCTAGAAAACCGGCATAGCGGCCCAAACCTACCAGGGCAATGTTTAGTTTTTTGCCTTCGTATTTGCTTTTTTTGTTTTCGGTGGATGTGCCAAATGCAGGTAGAGCAGCAGCAATGACGCCGGTACCAACAGCCGTACCTGCGCTTTGCAGAAAATGACGGCGTGAAAACTTTTTCATCTGTTGATTTTTATTATTTTTTTAGCCAGGTGGAACTACGCATGGCAAAATTGTCATTCCCTGTTATAACAAGATTTTATCATGTTTCGTTTCATGGCATCTATTTGTATGGAAGTAAAGAGCTCAAGCTACAATGTTTTTGCAAAGTGGCTGTGTATTTAAAAGAAGCGGTAACTTTCCCGTGTTGAGCGGATGGACAAGCGGTTCTTTTGTCGCGCTAACCTGCAGTAAGACTGTCAAAGCGGGATACTACAACAACCCGGTGGTATTGACCTGTCATATCAGTCATAACCTTTACATTTTCAGATATTCGGTAGACACTGCTTCAACCGGAAGGTTGCTGTATAAAATTATTCCCTAACGCTAACGCTCTGACCTCATATTTAATATTGATTTCCTGGGTACAAAATTCTAACATCTCTTTTGACGCTTTGGCAACAGTTGGGAGAGAGCGCAATAAATTAGTTTAGCGATGACAGGTTCAAAGCTTATTTTTCTTTCCCCAGCTTTTGTTTATTGTTTTAAAAGCCAGTATTTTAACTGCGCGAACTGAAAACTGATGAAGGTCATTTATTCAATTGCAAATTTTGAATGCAGCAGGGTAACAGGTAACAATGTGGTATTTACGCATTTCATTTCGCTATTTTTTGCCTAAATTTAGAAATCTAATCTTTGTAAGCCTTCACGAATCTAAGTCTTATCCGTCTTTACGAACCCTATCCTGCTACTTTTCCTATACTACACTAGATAAGTTAATAAATTGAATATGCAGGATCTTCGAGACGATATTGCATTTGCATTTAAACAGGGCGATTTAAACGCTTTTGATAGTATTTATGACCAGTTTCGCAGACCTATTATTTCTTTTTGCAAATGCATGGTTCCTATAGAAGATGCCAAAGAGATTACGGCCGACGTTTTCGTCAGGCTTTGGAAGACCAGAGATCGTTGGGAAAATATTCAAAATGTAAGGGCATTCTTATATATGTCTGCCCGAAACGCCTGCTTTGACTTTTTAAAATCAAAGCAATCTAAACTAAGGAGCCATGAGATTATTACAGACGTGCTCGATAAAGAACAAGAGTATATTCTTCAATCCGAGATCGAATCAGATCTTATTGCTCTTATAAAGCAAGAAATAGAGCGCCTTCCTGATACCTGCCGAACTGTATTTAAGATGTTCTATTTTGAAGATCTACAAAATTCTGAAATTGCTCAGAAGCTCAATCTCAGCTACCAGACCGTTGCGAATCTAAAATCGTTAGCTCTCAATACTATCAAAAAGAATCTTAAAACAAAGGGCCTGCAACTCAGTACAATTTTATTGCTGATCCAGGTGATGAGGCGTATGCCATAAAAGTTCATATGTTGATTCCTCTCTTATAATTGTCGGTGCAGTACCCCGCAAAAGGTCCTTTGATGTATTGATACTCAAGCCTCTTATGGGGAATTCATAGCGCATCGAGCGCGAATGTTAGCAGCCATTATTTTTTTTTAAATTTTTCGGTAAAACTGAAGCACTCTTGTCGTCTTTATATTCATAGAGGCTAAAGGAGCATAAATGAATAATTTAATTTAATGATTTATGGCAGACATCGCACTCCTGATTCATAGGTTTTTAAAAGAGGAGCTGAATGACGAAGAAAGAGGGGAGTTGGAACACTGGAAGCAACAATCAGAAAGCAACCGGCGAATCTTTGAAAGGTTGACGGATGATAACTATTTGTTGCAGGCGGTTTCTGATGGTTTTAAGATTGACTCGGATGAAGTCGCCACGCATAAAATGCATACATTAATTGGGGCAGATCAACAGATCATTGACAAGTCAGAAGGAATACAGACGGTCAACATTAAGCCGATGTGGCCCAGGTTTGCCGTAGCTGCAGCTATACTTTGTTTGATCGCTTTTAGTGCGGTCTACATTATGCGCAAAACTAATCAGCATAAAGTAGTTGTTGCAAAACAAGGGAATGAAAAGCAAGATATCAGGCCGGGTGTTAACAAGGCTACGTTGACTTTGGCAGATGGCAGATCAATCATTTTGGATAGTTTGACTACAGGTCAACTGGTACAACAAGGTGGCACAAACGTATTAAATAAAGACGGACAACTTGTTTATTCTAAAGGAACCGGCACGAGTAAAGTGGAAGTTCTTTGGAACACGCTGTCTACATCAAAAGGACAGACGTATCCTCTACTATTAGGTGATGGATCGAAGATTACGCTTAACTCAGAATCCTCCATAAGCTACCCTGTAGCATTTACCGGCGATCTAAGGGAGGTGAGAATAACAGGGGAGGTGTTTTTCGAAGTGGCACACGATGCCAGCAAACCTTTTATAGTGAGTGCAGGAAATATGGTATTGCAGGATTTGGGAACAAGCTTCAACGTAAATGCCTATTCCGATGAAGATGCAGTAAAGGCAACCCTTGTTGAAGGGTCAATTTTGGTAAAAAAAGGCATTCATAAGAAAATAATCAAACCTGGACAGCAGGCGCAGGTATTACCTGACGATATAAAAGTAACCGAGGTAGATGTTGATAAAATAACAGCGTGGAAACAAGGGTATTTTAAGTTCAAAGAGGATAAGCTTTCCGAAGCAATGAAGAATATAGCCCGCTGGTATAACATAGATGTAGTGTTTGAAGGGGATGCAAAAAACGTCGAAATAAGTGGGGACATTAACCGTGGCTCAAATCTTTCCGAAGTATTGAAAATTTTATCACTGCTTAAAGTAGATGGACGTATTGAAGGCCGAAAATTGATTTTGAAAGCTCAATAATGGTAGGCAATAAAAAACGGTTTTTGATGTGCAGTGTCTCTATCACCGTGGTAAGCCGCCGCCTTCCGGTCGTGTTTCCTATCGTATCAAAGCGTTGTTTTAAGAAATACGACTAAGGGAAGTGAAAGCCAAGATTCAATAACCTTTTTATATACACAATATCTTAAGAAAGATCAGCGCATCAAACTGTCAATAATGCCTTATCCAGGGCAGGATTGGTGGATTAACTGTAAGCTAATAGGTCAACATTAGGCTATTGCATGGTAAATGTAATATACTGTTTTGTGAATGAATGATTGCAGTACAACTACTTCATTTTGTTGGTAGCACATTCTCCTATATTGTTTTGCGGTCTATTTCCCACCTTTTACAGCCGACGCTTGCGAAACCGCTTATGAAAGCAATAACCATAACCAACCTAACCTAAGTTGTTAACCCGCCACAAATAGGCGTAAAAAACCGGTAGTGCTCGAACACCACCGGTTCAACAGGTTAACAATTCATACTGTCGGTATTTATTATTTAACCCTCAAATTAAAGTTATGCAAGATTTTGCAGCTTGCAAAGTGCCGGTTTTTGCCGGCGCAAAACCAAAGCTATTTCCGCTTAAGAGAGAAATTTCAAAAATTTTATTGGTTATGAGGATAACCGCCATCTTACTGCTGGTTGCCACGCTCCAGGTTTCTGCCAAAGGTTGGGGGCAGGAAAAAATCAGCCTTTCCGTAAATGATGCGCCGCTAGAGCAGGTATTTACCAGAATCAAATCTCAAACAGGTATTTCATTTGTTTACAGGCCCGAATATGTTAAAGGGAAAAAGGTGACTATGAGTATATCTAATGCTTCGCTTAAAGTTGCGTTAGATATATGTTTGAAAAAACAGGATTTAACTTATCAGATTGTGGGAAAAAACGTGGTTATTTATGAGGTAAAAGAAAACTCCATTTCTGATTTAAAAATTGGTGAAGTTGATTCTCATCCAATAGATGTTAAAGGCCGTGTCATTAATGAAAATGGTGAGCCGGTTCCTAATGTAACTGTAAGAATTAAGGGATCAGACAAAAACACAATCACCGATGCTAATGGCGAGTTTACCATAATAACAATTGACAATAATGCGACCTTGGTTTTCACGCATGTTAGCATGGAAAACTTGGAAGTAAGAGTGAATGGCAAGGCCGAATTGTCAATTAAACTTCGTTCTAAAATCAGCGCTTTGGACGAACTGCAGGTGATCGCTTATGGCACGATTACTAAGCGCTTCAATACTGGCAATGTCAGCACCGTAAAATCAATTGAAATTGAACGTCAGCCTGTAGCCAATCCACTAGCTGCACTAGAGGGGCGTGTACCTGGTCTAGTTGTTACTCAAACCAAGGGATTGTCTGGGGCGAATTTTAATGTGATGGTGCGTGGTCAGAGCTCTATCTTTCAGGGTTCTCAACCTTTGATTATTGTCGATGGAATACCCCTTGCTGCCAATAACAATCCTGTCAATAATTTAAACTCCCCATTGGGCATTGTGGGCGCTCCTGGACAGGGGCTAAGCCCTCTAAGCACGCTGAATCCTGGGGACATAGAAAGTATCGAAGTCCTTAAGGATGCGGACGCCCTCGCAATCTACGGTTCTCGCGGCGCTAACGGAGCCGTTTTAATTACCACAAAAAAAGGTAAGTCGGGAAAAACCCAATTCAAATTCAGTACCTACATGGGCGTCAGCCGGATCACGAAGAGCATGGACATGCTAGAAACCAAAGACTATTTGAAAGTAAGAAGGGAAGCTTTTATCAACGACGCGGCTATACCCACCAAGTTTAATGCACCTGATTTACTGGTATGGGATACTTCACGTTATACAAATTTTAAAGACCTGCTGATTGGTCATACAGCAAAAACAAACGATGTTCAGGCAAATATTTCTGGTGGTAATGAACAAAACCAGTTTCTCCTCGGTGGCAGTTACCATAGAGAAACGACTGTATATCCGGCTGATTTTTCTGATTCTCGTGTCACCTTTCATTCAAATATGAGCCATATGTCAACCGGTCAAAGGTTCAAAACCAATTTTTCGTTGACCTATTCATCAGAAAAAAATAATTTGCCGGTTCAGGACCTGACTTCTTATATTAACCTACCGCCCGATTTTCCCCAGCTTTATGATTCTTTAGGGCGCTTGAATTGGTCGCAAAAAGGATTCAATTTTTTCAATAACCCTATGGCGGTTTTACTAAAAAAGTATGAAGCTAAAACAGAAAACCTTTTAGGCAATCTAAATGTAAGCTATAAAATCACACGGTCACTAAATGCCAAAGTAAATTTTGGATACAACAGTATTAATGTTAACGAATTCAGCAGTAACCCCATTGCTTCGCTAAACTCCAATTTTGTACAGAAGGGCTCTTCAAATTTTAGCGACAATCATTTTAAAAGTTGGATCATTGAACCGCAGGCTGAATATGGAACTACTATCGGAAAGGGACAACTATCTTTACTTGTGGGCGGTTCTTGGCAGGAAATAACGAATAATAATACAGCGGTTGCGGCTGCAGGGTTTACGAGTGACGCTGTATTAAAGTCAATTGCAGCCGCAGGGTCTGTTACTGGTAATTCAAACTACACACAATATCATTATCAGGCCCTCTTTGGAAGGGTCAATTATAATTTGGCTGAAAAATATATTATAAATGTTTCTGGGAGAAGGGATGGTTCAAGCCGGTTTGGTCCTGGAAAGCAATACGGTAACTTTGGCGCTGTAGGAGTTGCCTGGATCTTTTCTAATGAATCCTTCCTTTCCCAACAACAGGGGTGGCTCTCTTTCGGTAAACTTAGAGGGAGCTACGGAGTAACCGGAAATGACCAAATTGGTGATTACAAGTTTTTAAATAGCTATTCGAGTGCACAATATCCCTACAACAATTCAACTGCTTTAGTTCCTTATTCTCTCTTTAACCCAGATTATGCATGGGAAGTCAACCATAAATTGGAAGCTACCCTTGAAGTTGGTTTTTTGAAAGATAGGGTATTACTAAGTGGCACCTACTATAGAAACAGATCATCGAATCAATTGATCAATTATAGCTTGCCCACACAAACAGGTTTCGCTAGCGTCCTTCAAAACCTCCCAGCAGTTGTCCAAAATTCCGGGTCTGAATTCTCATTAACTACACAAAACATACATGTAAAAGATTTCACATGGTCCGCTTCTATTTTTGTAACGGTGCCTGAAAATAAATTAATCTCTTTCCCTGATCTGGATTCTTCAGCGTACGCCGATCTTTTTGCCGAAGGACAATCCCTAAACGTAGTAAAGGGCTATCGTTTTACTGGTATAGACGCCAGTACCGGAGTATTTACCGTGGAGGATAAAAATGGAGATGGTTCTATCGATGGAAAAGACTTTTACATTATTGGAAAACTGAACCCCAAATACTACGGAGGATTTTCAAATACATTTACTTATAAAGGTATTCAGGCGTATATTTTCTTTGAAGGCCGCAAACAACAAGGCGCTAGTTATTTAAGGACGATTTACCAAAAACCTCCCGGCACTATGAACAATCAGCCAGTGGCGGTATTAGATCATTGGCAGAAGACCGGCGATAACAATCAATTTCAAAAATTTACCCAGGCTTTTAGTTCACAGGCATATCAAGCGGTTCAAAATTACCTGCTGTCCGATGCTGTGTTGACCGATGCTTCCTTTATACGGTTGAAGACTGTTTCGCTTTCATATTCCCTACCTTCCAGATGGCTACAACGGGCGCATTTATCCAATTTAACAATATTCGTCCAAGGGCAAAACTTGGCCACCTTCACCAATTATGTTGGTACTGACCCCGAATCACAAAACCTCTACAGCCTGCCTCCACTAAAAACATATGTGGGCGGAATTCAAATCACATTCTAAATAAAAGAATATGAAACTAAAAATAAAAAGCGATCTACTGTTGTTTCGCACGCTCAGTGTCTGCGGCTTGCTCGCTATATTTTCTTGTAAAAAGTTCGTCGAGGTAGATCCACCAATAAACCAGGTCAATACGGCTCCCGTTTATTCAAGCGATGCTACTGCCACCTCTGCGGTGAATGGTCTTTATAGTACTATTATGAATGATTATAATGGGCTTCTGAACGGAGGTGTGAGTTTATATTCCGGCCTCTCATCAGATGAACTGGTCTCAACCAGTACGTCACAAGACGATATTGCTGCCTTTCAAACAAACTCCCTCCAAAGCACCAATTCCATAGCGGCAGCTTTATGGAGCAATGGCTATAATTATATTTATCAGACCAATGCTTTATTGGAAGGCTTGGCACACTCTCAAGGAGTATCGCCTTCTACGCTTACACAACTGACAGGGGAAGCAAAATTTTTGCGGGCGCTCACCTATTTCTATCTAGTCAATTTATTCGGTGATGTTCCCCTGATTACGTCCACTGATTTTCGTCAAAATGCTCGCCAGGCTCGAAACGCCAAAGTGGACATTTATGTGCAGATCATATCTGACTTGGAAAATGCAGAAAGCCAGCTACCTGCAGCATATGTTGGGTCTGATCGCACCCGACCTAATAAATGGGCGATTTCTGCTTTATTAGCGCGAGTTTATCTATACCAGAAAAACTGGGCGAAGGCAGAAGCCAAAGCGAGTGAGGTAATAGGTTCAGGAGTCTACACCCTTGAGCCGACCAATCCTTTTACTTACACGAGTAACGAAACTATTTTTCAGATCATTCCTGTCAGCCCTTACGCAAATACCGCTGAAGGCAGTGATTTTGTTCCCTTCTCATCAACCGACGTTCCGTTTTATATTCTTAGCAACAATTTAATGACATCCTTTGAAACGGGAGATACACGAGTCGGAAATTGGATTGGTACTAATATGGTAGGCACTACGGCGTATAATTACCCCAGCAAATACCAAAACAATAGCGGCCCTCCTTATACTGAGTACAACATTGTTTTAAGACTGGCGGAGCAATATTTAATACGGGCAGAAGCCAGGGCACAACAAAATAATCTAAACGGTACCAAAGATGATCTAAATGCTGTGCGCGCACGGTCAGGTCTGGGTCAAACCACGGATACAGATCAGGCCTCTCTCTTAGCCGCCATTACACATGAGCGTCAGGTAGAACTGTTTGGTGAGTGGGGGCATCGGTGGTTAGACTTGTTAAGAACCGGGAAAGCAGATGCAGTGCTTGCGCCTATTAAAGGCACCGCTTGGCAGCCTACTGATCAACTCTATCCAATACCTTATAGTCAGTTAAAAGCAAATCCCCAGTTGGTTCAAAACATTGGCTATTAGTGATAATGACTGAACAAACCACTGAGTGTAAGTCCAATCCTGCAAATTTCTATTCTGCAGGAAGATTAATAGACTGCTTGAAAGCAGGCGATATCGCAATATGCTCAAACGAAGTTCATTCACAAACACCGATTAATTGACTTTTATCCATGCATTTACTGGTATGACTACAATGCTCAGGACAAGTTTTATAGAAAAATCGTGTGGGGCAAAACCGCCTGCACAGTTAGAAAAAGGGACATAAGGTAGTCCCCCTGTCTCTACTTTACAAAAGCCGTTAAAAAATTACCATGAAACGATTTGTATCAAAGGCTCTT
>NZ_JBJMLX010000431.1:0-10627 GCF_045805085.1 Niastella sp. | reverse complement strand
TAGACAAATACCTGTTCACCGTTACGTTCCGTGCCGACGGTTCTTCACGTTTTGGAGTGAACAACAAATGGGGTTATTTCCCTTCAGGGGCCTTCGCCTGGCGCGTGAAAGAAGAAAACTTCCTGAGAGATGTGGCAGCCATCAACGACCTGAAGTTCAGGGCAAGCTATGGTGCTACCGGTAACCAGGAAATTCCTTCTTACCTGTCGTTGAAACAATACCAACCCAATACATACTGGCTGGGGCAGGCCCGGGTGAATGGTTTTTCCCCCAGCAACCTGTACAACCCCAACCTGAGATGGGAATCAACAAAAACGCTGGACGTCGGTTTCGATCTGTCGATCCTGAATAGCCGGGTGCAATTGTCGGCCGATTATTATAACAAGAAAACTACCAAGCTGCTGTACGATGTACTGCTGCCCGCCACTTCCGGCTTTAATGCCATGACCCAAAACCTGGGTAGTGTGCAGAATCAGGGAATTGAGTTGGGGATCAATACCATTAATATTGATAAGAAAGATATTAAATGGACCACGGCTTTCAATATCTCGGCTAATCGCAATAAGGTGCTCGATCTGGGTCCCTATACTTCCCAATTTACCGGTAACGTAAGTTCGAACCTGTTCCCCGGTGGTAAAACCTCTTCCATACTGCAAGTTGGAAAACCGATCGGTGAATTCTATGGTTATGTGTTCGATGGCATTTGGCAAAGTACCGACCAGATCAAAAAGAGCGGCACTAAACAGGATGTAAAACCCGGCGATCCTATTTATAAAGACCTCAATGGCGACAGCTCCCTGGATGCTACCTTCGACAGAACTGTTATCGGTCATGCACTACCGAAGTTCACCTATGGTTTTACCAGCAACCTTACCGTTGGCCGGTTCAACCTGTATGTGTTGATCCAGGGCGTGCAGGGTGTTGACATCCTTAATGAAAACAAGATCGAAATGGAAGCTGGTAACGCTTATGCCAATAAGTTCTCTTATGTATATAGTGATACCTGGCGCGGCGAGGGCACCAGCAACACCTTGCCCAAAGCAGGTAGTACCCTGCGCCGTAATCTGGGTGTAACCAGCGATATGATCGAGAATGGCAGCTACCTGCGGTTCAAAACCATTACGCTTAGCTACGACCTGCCACTACCAAAATTGAGTTCAGCGTTTAAATCAGCCAGCATTTATGCTACTGCGCAGAACCTGTTCACCATTACCGACTATTCAGGCTACGATCCCGAAGTGAATTCTTACCCCAACTCACAGGGCAATTACACTTCGCTGAGTGTTGATTACAACCCTTACCCGAACATCAAAACCTATACAGTAGGAATGAAACTCGGTTTTTAATGCGCGGATCGTATTGCTTACTAGTAAAAGAACAATTATGAAAAAAAGTATTTTCTTTATAGCAGGCGCTGGTCTTATGTTGATGGCCGCCTCCTGCAAAAAAAATCTGGAAGAAAAACCTTACAGTTTTCTTATTCCAAAAAATTATTACCAGACTGCTACTGATGCCCAAACGGCGCTCAATGGCATCTTCAATGTATTTCAGCAACAAACATCGTATCAGCGTACGGTATGGCTTATTTCGGAATTATCTGCCGATAACCTGGTGGGCATTACCACTTCGGAGCGGCTGGAATTGAACAGATTTACCTGGACGCCTGCCAACTCGGAGATCACCAACTGGTGGAAGACATCATACCAGGCCATCAGCCGGGCCAATGATCTGCTGGAAAATGTACCTAACATTAACATGGATACGGTAGCCCGCAATAACATCATGGGTAATGCCCGGTTCCTGCGCGCCATGGCTTATTTTGACCTGGTAAGAAATTTCGGCGATGTGCCGCTGGTGTTACGTCCTATTACCACAGCAGAGGACACCTTGTTATACCCAAGCAGAGCCTCGGCAGCTGATATTTACAAGACCATTATCGATGACCTGAAGTTTGCAGAACTCAATTGTCCGCTGGAGAATAAGATCGCTGCTGCCAATAAAGGCATGGTATCCAAGGGCGCCGCCTCTTCGCTGCTGGCTAAAGTATATTTGCAAAGGGCCAGTACCTCCTATGCAGATGCCCAGGACAACCAGAATGCACTGGCAGCGCTTAACAAGGTGATTGCCTCCAAAGTATATTCATTGGTTCCTAATTACCCCGATGTGTTTGATAATGCCAAGAAGAATGGTCCCGAGCATATTTTCTCTATTCAGTTTGGCCCGGGCAATAATGGCGCTAACTCCAATATCATCTTACGCATGTTCTACCCGGCCCAACTGGGTGGCGCTGCCCCCTTCACGGTTGACACCACTTACTTTAAAACCGGCTATCAGGCAGAAGACAGCATTCGCAAAAACTGGAACATGGCCGATAAAGCGGATACGGCTACAAACCTTCCGCCTTTTGTTTACAAATACCGCGATCCGGGTTATGTAAAGGGTAGCAATAACTCCAACGTAAACTGGATCGTTCTGCGTTATGCCGACGTGCTGTTGATGCAATCTGAAGCATTGAACAACATTAACAGCGGCGACGCCACAAAATTCAATGGCATAAATGCAGTAAGGGCAAGAGCCGGTTTAAAAGACCCGGCGCAGCAACTGAGCTTTGCCAATACGCCTTCGCAGAATGATTTCATCGACAGCCTGGTGAAGGACAGAGGACGTGAATTGTTTGTTGAAGGACATCGCAAATATGACCTCATCCGGTTGAAACGGTACAAACAGGTAATGGCCAAATTAGGCTATACCGTGCCCGATTACCGCTTCCTGTTGCCCATTCCGCAAACCGAACGGGATGTAAACAAGAAACTGGATCAAAATGATGGCTATCCTAAGTAGATGATAAAGGTTACGCAAGCAAACCAAGGGCGTCCTGAGAAACCGGGGCGCCCTTTTTTTGCTCATCAATCGTCAATCAGTCATTAAAATAAGTATCCGCGATCTTTTGAATGAGAGCTTCTGTTAAAGGCTTTTCAATGTATTCAACCACGGCATTATAGGCAAATGCCTTTTTCTTATCTTCTGCCCGCATGGAACTGGTAAGCATTATTATTTTTACCTTCTTGCAGGTATTCATCCTGGAAAAATTGTCCAGAAAATCAAAACCATCCATCCTGGGCATACGGATATCCAGGAAAATAATATCCGGGCAGGTATTTTGTCTGATCCATTCACAGGCAACCAATCCATCACTGGCCACGGCTATTTCACTGGCAATAGCCAGGTTCTTAAAAGCCAGGCTGGCCAGGAAATTGGTGGCATCATCATCATCTACCAGTAACACTTTATTAAAGTGGGCCATTGGCAAGGTATATTTTAAATGTTGTTCCTTTGTTTACCTCACTTTCGATGTAAATTTTTCCACCATACGACTCTACTATCGAATAGATCATATGCAATCCTATGCCCGACCCTTCAACATGTGTATGAAACCGTTGGAATAGTCCATACAATTTATCTTTGTACAGGTCCATATCTATTCCCATTCCCTGGTCTTTTACTTCCAACACAAGAAATTTGTCTTCACAGCTCGTTGTAATGTCAATTTTCGGCGGATGGCCATGCTGCTTATATTTAATAGCATTGGTAAGCAGGTTTTGAAAAATACTTTTGAGATGAACGGCCGGGTAATGCACGAACCGGCACCCGGTGAAATCGGCCTGTATTTCTGCCCCGGAGGATGATATCATATCATAGATCCTTAATTTAACTTCCTCCAATGCTTCTTCCAGGTTTATTTTTTCCCGTTCTACTTTCAATGTTTTGCGGAAGGCTATAATTTCATTGAGCGCATTGATCGTTTTCTGCATTTGCCGGGCAGAATTTACAGCCAGCTCAAAAAGATGTTGTTTACCGGGTTGTACGGCTTCTTTTTGCTGTATGAGGGTTAACATGCCAATCAAACTGGTAATGGGCGATTTCATATCGTGCGAGCTGATATAGGCAAACTCTTCCAGTTCTTTATTGGTTCGCTCAAGACTTAATGAATAATTTTTTAACGCCTTATTGCTTTCTTTCAGAAATTTGTTCATGTTCTCAATTTGCTCGAGCATATTATTGAATCCTCCCGATAAGATCCCTATTTCATCATTACCAGTACCCTCCACCCTCAACGCATAATTACCCGTTCTGGCAATCTCTTTTGTTTTTGAAACCAGCTTTAACAGGCGGTGAACAATGGAACGCTGGAGAAAAGCTGAAAGAAGAAGGGCTGCCGTAATAGCAGCCAGCAAAACCAGCACGGTGACTTTTATATAACCGGTAACAATTTTATTGAGTTCATTTAGCTCGGCATGAAGCACCACTGTTCCCATAAATTCCTTTTCCTGGTACAACTTATAACTTACTATCAGTTGCTTTCCATCGGCAGCGGCCGATGGATCCTTATCACTTCCCGTCCTTTCCCGGGAATAACTGGCGAACAATTTCCCATTTTTATCAAGCACAGCAGCCTGGGTAATATCAGGCTCCTTGTTTAATTTCATCAGGATCTGCGTAGCGGCATCCTGGTCAAGGAACACCAGCGTAGACACTGCATTTTCTCCAACAATTCTTGCCAGGGAAAACATTTTAAGCCTGGCTGCGTCTTTAAATGTTCTGATGTCATTTAATACAAAGAAGATACAACATACCAGCACTACAATGAATGCGGTGGTGGTTTGAATAATGATCAGTTTGTTTTTTATTGATAAATTTTTAAAGACTGCCATATCATTTTATAATAATAGCCAGTTTTAATAACTGTGAGCTGGCCGTTAAACCCGCTGAATTTATAGCCTTTACATTAGCTTCAAACTTCAGTTTGCGGTTAATGACAACGAAATTGATGGCGGTACCCTGTTCAGCATATCCATTCTGTTCGCTGATAATAAGCGTGCCTTTCCCGGAAGTTTTCGCCAGAATATCGTCCAGCGACACCCCCGCATTCTGGGAAATAAAAAGTATGTGGCAAAAACCGATGTCAGCAGGTTTGCTGAATCGCTTAATGGTTATTTTCTTATTATCAACAGTTTCTGTTTTTACAATTTCACTAAGGGGATCGTTAATGGGTGATGTTCCGATAATGCCTATAATAAATTCATTTTCATCCGACCCTCCTTTCCATTCTATATACCTGGTAAAATTATAAATGAACGCCGCTTTAAGGTTGTACTCGCTTGCCTTGTCTTTTTGCCCCCATATGGTAAAAGAACAGACATTAAAAACCAGGAGCGCTGTAAACAGCCTGAAGTTTCTCATAGTTATTACTTTACTATTTATACGATAGTATATTTTAGAATTCAAAGCTGGCGCCTCCAAACACCATCAATGCCGGCGCATCGGCCCTGTAAAACTCCCTTGCCTCGTTATTAAAACAGTTCCTTCCACTTAGCGTCAGCGTAAACATTTTAGTGATGGCATACGTTACGGCCGCATTCAGCATTACTTTGCCTTTGATATTTTCAACGCCCCGCTCGCCGTCGTTATAAGTAAGGTTACTGCTTTGTAACTGGGTTTGTGCGCTATAAAACCAGGGAGTTAAATTGATATTCAGGCGGGGGCTGGCGTTCCAGTTGATGTAAGCGCCCCCGTAACAGGAAGGGGTAGCGTTGTGACTCATTTTTGTTCCCATCCCTGAATAAATATTATACGTAGCAGGATCATTGTGATTGGATGGAAGAGGGGGCACTTCGGGAGAATTGGCATACGGAGAATAATCGTACAACATGGTTTTTTGCAGGGTAACAAATGGTTTGAACTGCCAGGCGCCGGCCACATAATTCACGGCAAGGGTGCCGCCCCATTGTTTGGCATATACGGTTAAATTGTTCAGATCAGACAATCCCTGGAATGCAAGGGGACCAGTAGGGTAAAATGTTCCGCTTTCAAAAATAGTGTAGGAGAAATTGCGGGTTTTGGTGGTGAATAATTCCAGGTCAATTTCCAGGTTGTCTGCCGGCTGCGCCCTGTATCCGGCTTCAAACAAAGTGGATGTAAGCAGCTTTATATTTTTGTTACCCCGCACTTCCAGCAAATAGGTTCTGCCACTGAGCGGGCCTGTGATGTCGAGGTTGGAAAACAGATCAATGATCAGCGGAGTTCTAAATGCTTTTGACTGTACTATGCGTACCAGGTTGCGGTCATTGATCTTATAAGTGGCGGCCAACTGCCAGGAATAATAGAACCTGTCGGGATAATTAAATTTATCGGCCCTGGCCCCGCCAACCAGGCGAAGCCGTTGGTCAAACAATTTATAATCGGCCCGCAGTGAAAAAGCGGTAGTAATGGATTCTGCCCGGCCGCTCCATAACCCTTCTTTTATAGTTGTATTTACATATTTACTGTCGTCATAGATGGCCCGCCGGTAGATAAGGCCAGGGGTAACACTTAAATTATTTATGGGAGAGATCTTATATTCAACAAGGGCATCGAGTGTATTATACGTCCATCGCCATTTCGAAAGCCCCAACAGGGGCAATTGAGTACCATTTACATAGGAAAGCTGAACCATCCAGTCGTTAATATCGCCTTTGATATTCGCATACCTGGTATCGGCTTTTGCAGTGGACAAATAAGCTGAATAGTTATCTGTTGCAAATTCTTTTTGAACTTCAGCATGCTGGGCCCCAAAAGCCGCCGACAACCGGACCTTTTCTGCCGGATTGTAATTCACAAACCCGTTCACGCCGTATTTACGCATGGCCAGATCTGGATGCGGATATCTTTCATTCACATTAGCAGCGCCCAGCGGATTTCTTTTTACAGCAGTGACCGAATCGAGGGGTACATATCGTTGGGTAGGTTCGTCATAATAAGTACTTTGGGTCCTGTTCCTGTTTTGATAGTTACCCGATAGTATGGCGCTTAATTTATCGCCCTTATTAAATCCTACCGAGGCGTTTGCAATGATGGAATTATAACTACCAGCCATTGCATTGGCAACCGAATACAATCCTTCTTTCAATGGCTTGCGGGTTATAATATTAATTACACCTGAAACAGCATTGGGCCCATATAAAGCGGCAGAAGGCCCTCTCACCACTTCAATTTTCTCAACATCATTGAGATCAATGGGTAAAGTTTCCCAGAAGGTGCCGCCATGTAAATAATTATATACAGGATAGTTATCGATCATTACCAGCGTGGTAGAGCTGGTAAAGAATAAAAAGGCTGCATTGGGCGGAATGTTGTCGAGCCCCCGGATGTGAATGTCATAATTGCCGTTGGTTTGCTCCCGCACAATTACGCCCGGCACCAAGCGTAATGCTTCCATGATGGATGTACATCCCGATCGCTTTATCTGTTCTTTGGTCACAACCGAGGAAGAAAGCGGTGCATCAAACGTTGATTCAGCCACTTTGGAGGCTGAATAGATGGGAATGTTCATCAGGTTTTCGATCGATAAGCGTAAAAGAGATGATACAGAATCATTCTTCTGGCCATTCACCTGAATGGAAACAGCAATCATAATTATTGCAAAGGGTATAATTTTTTTCATAGCATGCCCGTGCCCGGTATTTTGCGGGTTAAGAGGTAATTCCTGTGAGTGGGGTAACTAATTAAGGTAGGTAGTTGCTATCATTTGCACTTTATCGGGAGTTAATGGCTTTTCCAGGTAATCTATCACGGCTTTATAGGAAAAGGCCCTTAATTTATCTTCGGGCCTTACCGAACTGGTAAGCATAACGACTTTTATCTTTTTTTCGAGCGACAGTTTTTTTAATCTTTCCAGAAAATCAAAGCCGTCTATACCCGGCATTTTAATATCCAGAAAAATAACGTCGGCACAATCTGATTGCCTGATCAGTTCAAGCGCCCTTAAACAGTTTTCAGCAGTTTCGATTTCGTTGGCAGCGTGCAGGCTTTCGAGCAATTCTTTTGAAAGATAATTAGCTGTTGCATCGTCATCTACCAATAAGATCTTGTTAATTGGGAGTAATTCTACAGGAGGTTTTTTCATACACTTACAATTTTGGGGTTAAGCAAATAAATATAAGTCGGCCATGCGTATGCATCACCCTGAAATTGCTATTAATCAGACCTGCCTGTGCGGTAAAAACAATCGAGGCTATGTACTGGAGAGTTGCGGTCTCAGCTAATCGCTTTTGGGGCGGTTGCTCAAACGTTTATTGCTATTATTAGTTGTAAACACCACGCTTACCCTAAGATAGTATTATTTTATAATAATAAGTATTTTTTATTTGAGGTGTATGGGAGGGATGTTTACGTTATATATACGCAAAGAATGAGGTCCTTCGTATGCAAATTGAAATTCGTATAACTGGTCAACTCTATCAACCCTTTCAACTCTATCAACTATTTCCTCAGCGATGCAAAGGAAGCCCGCAATTCTTCTGAAAACAGTTTGGGTTGTTCCCAGGCTGCAAAGTGGCCTCCTACATCAAGTTTATTATAATGTATGAGATTGGGAAATGCTTTTTCTGCCCAACTACGTGGCACCTGGTACAGTTCATCAGGGAAAGCGCTCACGGCAACAGGTATCTTAATGTTTTTAATATCGAAGAAAGGCAACTTATTTTCCCAATAGAGCCGGGCCGATGATACTCCCGTATTCGTTAACCAGTACAGGGTAATGTTCTCAACAATATCTTCTTTGGTAAGACCGGCAGCCTCTCCATTAAACACGCGGGTTATAAGCGCCAGGCTGGCTGCATCATGGTCGAGTATCCAGCCTGCCAGACCAATGGGTGAATCGGCAATGCCGTATAACGTTTGCGGGCGGTGTGCCATTTCAAGGGCATAGCTAAGGCCATTTTTATAAAAAAAATCCAGTTGTTTAAACGCATGATCCTCATCGGCCGACAACCCGGCAGGCTCAGGACCACCAGCCTGCAATACTTTATTAATGTCTGCAGGAACAGTTGCCGCCATGTTGGTATGAATACCGATCAATTCAGGCGGCGCCAGCACTGCCATTTGTTCGGTTACGGCATCGCCCCAATCGCCGCCCTGGGCCACATATTTATTATAGCCAAGCCGTTTCATCAATGTGATCCACGCTTTGGCAATGTGTACAGGGTCCCAGCCGGTAACTGTTGGTTTTCCTGAAAATCCATGTCCTGGTAATGACGGTATTACCACGTCAAAAGCGTCTTCGGCCCTGCCGCCATAGGCCGTGGGATCAGTAAGGGGTCCTATGATCTTTAATTGTTCAATGACAGAACCGGGCCAGCCATGCGTTATGATCACCGGCAGCGCGTTCTTATGTTTTGACCTAACATGAATGAAGTGGATGTCTACGCCATCGATATTTGTCATGAATTGCGGCAATGCGTTCAGCTTCTTTTCGGTTTTTCGCCAGTCATACGTAGCCCAATAGCTGGCCAGTTGTTTCATTGTCGCCAGCTGCACTCCTTGTGTTGCATCTGTAACTATCTCCTGGTCTGGCCATTGGGTAGCCAGAATGCGTTTGTGAAGATCGGTCAGCCGGGCTTCAGGTATATTTATTTTAAAGGGACGGATCGCCTCATTGGATGGTGGTGCGGGGGTGGTGCTATTTTGTGCATTGCTCACTAAACCTTGCATGATAAATACAGCTGTTAACAGCCCATTGCTCATTTTGCCTGCAATCTTTTTCATTGTAAAATTTTTTAGCGTTTCAATTATCCGGTAAATGTACACCGGCCCCTCCCCCTTTTCCAATGACCTTCAGCCAAACCGGACGAATTAATAACCCAACCCGGCATTTCAACACTTCATTTTTACTGGTTGAAAAAGAAAAACCCCCGGTTGATGAAACCCGGGGGAACTCCCTCACTTTTACCTGTACGTCTACTTGATTAAACCTTCGTTACCACTTGTGCGTGCTAATTCTATTGCTGCGCTTCGATAATCAAACACAGCTTCTAAATAATTTAATTGCGCGGCAGTTAAAGCCAGTTCTGCGTCGGTTAGATCGAGCCTGGAGGTTACGCCCTTTGCATACCTGTATTGCACAATGTCGTACCCCAGTAAGGCAGTTTCTTTTACTTTCAATTGCGTTTGCAGCCGATCGTGCGTTTCTTTTAAATTGGCGATCACCTGCTTTACCATTGTCTTCAGCGCCTGTTGCGCCTCGGTGATCCGGATGCCGGATTGATCATGCGCATATTCAGCCTGGCGGATCTTTGCCTGGTTACTAAACCCCGTGAACAAAGGCAATACAACCTGGGCCCCTGCAAAGGAAGTGGAAGGCCAGTTGGCATTTACGAAATCAAATTTGCGCGCCTGGGTTTGTAGCTGGTATTGGCCTACAGCAGACACTACCGGCAACCGGGCCGCTTTGGCCAGCACAGTTTGTTGTTCACTCATCTGTTGCTGCAGCAACAATGCCTGCAGGTCGGGCCGCTGACGCAGCGCCTGCTCGTATAGTTCATTTTCTGAAGGAATGGCTATGGGGGTATTTGCCACCAGGGAATCTGTAAGGGTGATCTGCGTTAACGAATCCATTCCCATCAGGGTGATCAATTGTTGCTTGCCTGTTTCAATGGCGTAGTTCAGTTTGAGCATATCCGGTTTCAGGTTCTCTACCGCCGTATAAGCCCGGAGTGTATCAACCCGTAAACCGCGGCCCTGGGCGAGCAATGATCTTGCATCGGCCAATGCTTTTTCATTACGCAACAGGCTTTCCTGCTGCAGTTTTAAC
>NZ_JBJMLX010000430.1:0-5673 GCF_045805085.1 Niastella sp. | reverse complement strand
TACTCAGCAATCGCATGGGAGCAGGTTTATTAGTAGCTGGCTCTGGGTATTAATTAGATAGGTAAGATAAAATAATTATCTGACAATGCTAAACCATTGGTATAAAAACAACTAAACAACACGGTATGCCTGCTGAAATACAGCTAAAGAAGTACCAATAACCTTCGGATTTCCATTTATCCGATGCATTCTGAACCGTTCGTTTAGTACTTTTGTTGCTACAATAAATTTTTATGCACCTGGATGAGCTATATGCGAAAGCCCTGAATTTTGACATGCTGACCATTGAGGAAGGAATGGCCCTGTTTGAACAAGCCCCATTGACAGAACTAATGTTTGTAGCCAATGAGTTGCGTAAAAAACAGGTACCGCATGGTAAAGTTACCTGGCAAATAGACCGGAACGTTAACACTACCAATGTATGTATCGCCAATTGTAAGTTTTGTAACTTCTTCCGCATCCCTGGCCATGCCGATGCTTACATAACCGATATCGCTACCTATAAAAAGAAAATTGAAGAAACCATCCGATGGGGTGGCGATCAATTATTGCTGCAGGGTGGCCATCACCCCGAGCTGGGATTACAGTTCTATGTTGATCTTTTCAGTCAATTAAAGCAACTGTACCCTACCATTAAACTGCATACCCTGGGGCCCCCTGAAATTGCCCATATCACCAAACTCGAAAAATCGACCCACCGGGAAGTTTTGACCGCCCTGAAAGCGGCCGGTATGGACAGCCTCCCCGGCGCCGGCGCCGAAATCCTGGTTGACCGCGTTCGCCGCCTTATTTCAAAAGGTAAATGCGGCTCGCAGGAATGGCTGGATATTATGCACGAAGCGCATAAACTGAACATTACCACTTCCGGCACCATGATGTTCGGTCATGTGGAAACCGTTCGTGAACGTTTTGAGCACCTGGTAAAGATCAGGGAAGTACAATCCAGGAAACCGGCTGAAGCCAAGGGCTTCCTTGCCTTTATACCCTGGACCTTCCAGGATGTGGATACCTTATTGACGAAGATCCGCGGGGTGCATAACCTCACCACGCCCGATGAATATATTCGCATGATCGCCATTAGCCGCATCATGCTGCCCAATGTGAAGAACATCCAGGCTTCCTGGCTCACCGTGGGTAAGCAAACCGCCCAGATCTGCCTGCATGCCGGGGCGAATGATTTTGGCAGCATTATGCTGGAAGAAAATGTGGTAAGCGCTGCCGGTGCACCGCACCGCTTTACTTACAAGAGCATTCAACAGGCCATTAAGGATGCCGGGTTTGAACCGCAATTGCGCAACCAGCAGTACGAATGGCGCCCATTACCTGCGGTTATTGAAGAACAGGTGATTGACTATTAGTGGAGCGGTATATTTTAGTGCTGTATAGTATAATTTATAACCAGTTACAGGTTTCAGGTTACAGGGAAAACAAAGCCATAAAATAAGGCCCTGCAACCTGAAACCTGTAACTTGTAACATGTAACTGCTTCCTTACCTCCTCATCCTGCTTTTTCCACTACCCTTTCTTTATGTTTCTGTTTACCAAGCTCATCCGGAAACTAAAAAATTGAAGAAATACCCTTATTTATGGTAAAAAACATGGGTTGATATTCAATACAAATGGTATTAATCAGTTATTATACAGGGTAAGTATTGTACTCTGAAAAACAATGAACAGTCCCTTTCGTAAACTGGTAAGAATTGCTGTTGTGCTGCTTGCAGCCGTGCTTTTATTCAACTTTTTCGGCTATTACATGATCCATCTGTCGAGCAAACAGAATGAAAAAATGGTAAAGCTGGTGAATATAAGCGGGCAGCAGCAAACGCTATGTCAGCTCATTACCAAGAACGTGATGTTACTTACCAAGGGAAGCCTGCCAGAACCTGAAAGCGTGGCCATCCGGGAACAATTACGCAGCGCTACCGATTCTTTTATCAGCGGCAACCAGCTGTTGTGCGATAAAATAAAGATCGTAAAGGATGAACCGGTCACCAACGACCTGCTGGAAATTACCCGCGACCTCACCAATGCCCAAACCTACATTAAAGCCATTATTGCTGTAGCCCGGGAAGTGTTCCTGGCCGATAGCCAGTTGCTGGCCATCAACGGCCCCCTTTATAAACAACAGATCCTGTACAGCGAAAGAAAGTTCTACCCGCTGATGAATGAGGTGGTGCAACGGTACACCGGCGTGGTAACCGATAGAATGGAGGAATCTTCTACCATCAATACCAGCAAATTCATTTCGCTGATCGTGGCCCTCATTTGTCTTATTTTCCTGGTGATAGACCCCTTGTTACGGCATAATAAACAAAACTATGCAGCCTTGCAAACGGCTCGTAACGACCTGTTGCGCGAAAAGAAATACCTGTCATCCATCCTCAACTCCCAAACCAACTATGTGGTGCGTATAGACCGCAATGGGAATTTTACTTATGCCAACCCGCAGTTTTTACGGGCCTTCGGGTATACTGAAAAAGATGTTTTGGGAGTTCCTTTTTATACAACCATCCACACGCGCGATCTGCATCGTTGCCAGGAAGTGGCCGACCTGTGCTGGTTACACCCCGGTACGGTGTACAAACTGCTGATTAAAAAATCGCTTAAAAATCCCGTTAACTTTCAATGGACCGACTGGGAGTTCATTGCCCTGCAAAATGAGGATGGCGTTTCAGAAATTCAGGGTATTGGAGTAAACGTTACAGAAAAAGTTATTGCCGAACAGGCCCTGCAAAACAGCGAACAAAAATTCCGCCTGCTGGCCGAACATGCCGAAGATATCATTTCAGTAAGCAGCCCCGATGGGGTTTTCCAGTATGTATCGCCCTCGGTGGAAAAAGCACTGGGTTATTTAATTGAAGAAATGGAAGGACGTTCCATCACGGAATTTGTTCACCCTGAGGATGTGCATGCATTCATCCTTCAAAAAAACAGCGCGGTTTTAGGCAGAATCGACAATCTTAGATTGCGTTACCGCATCAGAACAAATAACAACGAATACATCTGGCTGGAAAGCATTTTGAAACCGGTGAAGGAAAACAACCAGGTAGTAAAGATCATTTCCACCTCGCGTAACGTTACCGAGCAAAAGAAGGCAGAGGTAGAACGCGAGCAGTTGCTGGTTGACGTAAAACAATCGGAAGAGCTGCTGCGTACCATCATCAATTCAACCCCCGACTGGATCTTTATAAAAGACCCGGCTCACCGGTTCCTGCTGATTAACCAGTCCTGCGCCGATTCACTGCGCAGACCGCCGGAGGATATCATTGGTAAAGACGACCTGGAAGTGGGTTTCCCCGCTGAATATGTTACCGGCGATCCCACCCGGGGCATTCGCGGCTTTTGGGCCGATGATGACGAAGTAGTGAAGAGCGGTAAAATTATATACATTCCCGAGGAGCCGAACTTCTCTAATGGCCAGCTGAAAACCATGAGCACCGTTAAAGTGCCGTTGAAAGACCAGGAAGGCAATGTGTGGGGCGTATTAGGGTTTGTGCACAACATTACCCCGCTGAAAAAGGTAGAAGAAAACCTGCGCCGCAAAGACCAGTTACTACAGGCGGTATCCGAAGCTACGCACTTGTTGATCAGTAATAACAATCTTGACCAGGCCATTGGCGAAGCCATTCAACTACTGGGCATGAAATTGCAGGTTGATAACCTGAATGTATACAAGAATGAATATGTGCTGGCCGAAGATAAATGGTATACAAGCCGGTTGTGGCAATGGGAAAGCGCTGGAGATGAATTGATCTATCGCCCCGCCGAATGCCAGAATAAAGACCTGAACAGCAAGTCTGCACTTTTTCAATCCCTCATTCAGGAAGAGATCTTCTGCAGCCATGTAAAAAATATTCAGGACCCTGAACTGCGCCAGTTTTATGAGGAACGCGGTATTAAAACCACGGCAGTAATACCCGTTTTTTCAATGCATTATTTCTGGGGTTTTGTAAGCTTTAGCGACAGAACACAGGAACGCGACTGGACCATCACCGAATTCAGTATACTGCAATCCTTTGCCGCCACGCTGGCTGCCGCCATAGAGCGTAAACAAATGGAGCAGGAGTTGGTACAGGCAAAAGATCTGGCCGAATCGGCCAACCAGGCTAAAAGTGAATTTATGGCCAACATGAGCCATGAATTACGTACGCCAATGAATGGCATCATTGGTTTTACCGACCTGGTGCTTACCACCAACTTACAGCATTCGCAACGCGATTACCTCGAAAACGTAAAGAAATCGGCGTATGGGTTGCTGGATATCATCAACGATATTCTCGACTTCTCCAAACTGGAAGCAGGTAAATTGCAGATCGACAATACATCCTTCAGAATTGATGAACTGGTGGAAGAAACGATAGACATACTATCCGTAAAAGCTTTTGAAAAGAAGCTGGAGATGGTTTGCCATATCGATCCGCTGCTGCCTTCACGCGTTAGCGGCGACCCTGTTCGTATACGCCAGGTGTTTGTAAACCTGTTGGGCAATGCCATTAAGTTCACCCAAAAAGGAGAAATATTCGTGTCGCTGAAGAAAGCCGGCACCATGTATGTGAAAGACGGTAAAAGGTTTATCGATATCGATCTGTCGGTACGTGATACCGGTATTGGCATTGTCAAAGAAAAGCTGGTTAAAATATTCGACAGCTTTACGCAGGCAGATTCGTCTACTACGCGTAAATATGGTGGAACCGGTTTAGGGCTTACCATTTCAAAAAGCCTGGCCGAGTTAATGGATGGCACCCTGCATGTTGAAAGCGAAGCCGGCCGTGGAAGCACATTTACGTTGAAGCTGCCGCTTGAAATTGTAAATATTGAACCCCAAATAACCGGCGCCTACCGGCCGCCTTTACAAAAAGTACTGGTGATCGATGACAATGCCAGCAATCGCTGGCTGATGCAGGAAATATTCCGCTATTTCAGCATTGCCTGCGAAACCGCCCACAATGGCCGCGAAGCACTGGCTATTTTGCACCGCATGCAGCAGAATGGCGAGCCGCTCGACCTTATTTTAACCGATCACCATATGCCCGAAATGGATGGCATGCAACTGGTGCAGGAAATACGCAAATCATCTCAAGGGTATACGCCGCCGGTTATTATGATGTTGTCATCGCTTGAAAAAAATATGTTCCAGCGGCAAGCCGAAAAACTGGGCATTCATGGTTTCCTTTCAAAACCCGTAAAATTATACGAGTTATACGCTACGCTTTCTGCCATGTTCACTACCGGAAAACAGCAACCGGAAAAAATAAGCCCCATACCCGTTATTGAAAAAATTACTGATGCAGCTACTATTATGGTGGTAGAAGACGAGCCCATCAATATGCTGCTGATAACTGAAGTATTGGGCAAAATGGGGTTTGCGGTTATAAAAGCCACCAATGGCAAACAGGCGCTCGAGCTGTTGCAGCAGCAGGATCCCCAGCTGATCTTTATGGATGTGAATATGCCCGAAATGGATGGCTTCACTACTACCCGCCTCATTCGCCAGTTACCGGAGCCTTACAGCCTCATTCCAGTGATCGCGCTCACCGCCGATGCCATGCAGGGCGACAAGGAAAAATGTATTGAAGCCGGGATGAACGATTATATTTCAAAACCTTTCAAACTGGAAGAAATAGAATCAGTATTGAAAAAGAGAATGTTATTGGTGTAGCAACGCCGTTGGCT
>NZ_JBJMLX010000429.1:0-15888 GCF_045805085.1 Niastella sp. | reverse complement strand
TTGATAATGACAGTACAATAACCGAGGGCAATTATTATTCGGGACTGAGCGGTCATGAAACCTGGACGGCCCGCAAAAATGCCCGGGTGCAATTGCCGGATAGTTATGAACAAACAAAGTTAAAGCCCGGTGAAACCCGGCTCAACTTCCGTTTCCCCTCTACAAAGGGTGATACCATTTCCATCCAGGATGAACAGTATAAGAACAAAGTGGTGGTAGTGCAGATCCTCGGTTCCTGGTGCCCCAATTGTATGGATGAAACCGCTTTTTTAAGCGACTATTATAAACAGCATCGTAAGGAAGGCGTGGAGATCATTGGACTGGCATATGAACGTACCACCGATTTTGCCGGGGCACAAAAGGCGTTGGAGCCGTTCCGGAAAAGATTTGCCGTGCAATATCCATTCCTGGTAACCGGAGTGGCTGTGTCAGATTCGCTGAGATCACAAAAAACATTACCGCAACTGGAAACAATTAAAGCATTTCCCACCACCATTTTTATCGATAAAAAGGGGAATGTCAGAAAGATACATACCGGTCTTGACGGACCGGCAACAGGAAAATATTATGAAGCGTTTAAGCAGGAGTTTGATGAGGAGATAAACACGCTTTTGAAAGAAGATCAGTAATAAAAAGGTGTAAATGCGGTGCATATACTTAGTGTGTTTATGTCAGTTTCTGACGTTTTTTGCGTCTGCTTAAATTTTGTTTTCGTTGTTAATCAACGTTTCGTGCAACGCCAGCAAACCTGCTTAAAAAAATCGTACACATCATATACTGGTTTTTTATAGCTTTGCGTACTTACTTGCGGTCATCCTGTTGATCGCGTAACCGTTACATAGATTCCCCCATTTGATTCCAGCCATTTAACGTGATGGTGTATTTGGACCCTGCTATCCAAACATCAATTCATAGGGCTTTTACATGCCTGTATGGAGTGGTGGTATATATCACCAAACTTTCTGTTACCATGAAAGATGAACAAATTGATGACGTAGCGTTATTACGGGGGATCAACAGCCGGGATGAGTTTATGGTCAATGCCTTTTATAAGCAGGTGTTCCAGAAATTATCAGAGGTTGCCCATAGGTATCTGGATGATAAGCATGATGCCTGTGATGCAGTCACCGATGTTTTTCTTGCGTTTTTGGCGGAGGAGGTAAAGTATGAATCTCTTCCGCACATCGAAGGACTGCTATATATAAGAGTACGTTGGGCCAGTTTAGATAAGTTGAAAGCCTTAAAAAGAGATAACAGGCACAGGGAGGCAACTGATCTGGAGGATGTGTCAGTAACCGAAAATTCTATTGAGGATGATATAGTGAGGGTGGAACATGACCACGCTATTAAAGAGATAATAGCAACTCTTCCGCCCCGTTACCGGCTGGTGTTGGAGCAGTTATTCTTTGAAGGAAAACAAAACCCCGATGTCGCCCGCATTTTAAATGCCAACGACAACGTGGTGTACATTATAAAGAACCGGGCTATCAAAAAATTAAAAGCAATATTGTCAGATAAGAATTTAATAATCATCCTGTTGCTGTTCTTTTCTCCTGATTAAGGAATGTCCGCAGCAATCTTTTTCCCAGGTTTTTTAAAAAAAAGTTACAGGTAAGTGAAAGGTCGAAGCCGGTTTTTTCTCTTTACAGGCAGCAGGGACTTTAACATCACTAATACAGGGCATATGGCTACAACAAAAAACAGGCTGGCTGAATTAGCATTCAGGCACCTGACAAATGACCTTTCCGAAAAAGACAACCTTGAATTAAACCAGCTCATTCAGGATCCAGCCAATCATAAGCTCTTTGAGGACTTGACAGACCGTCGCCGGATCGAGGCTGCCGTAAAAAGGATGCAACAGGCCGATGTGCATATGCATGCCTCCTGGCAACAAATAAAAGCGGCTTACCACTTCCATAATAAAAGTGTTGCCTGGAAAAAATACCTGGCAGCTGCAGCAGTCATTCTCCCTCTGACAGGAGTGGTTGCCTGGTATTTTTATTTAAGACCAACACAGCAAATATCACCAGCGGTGGAACCTGGCCCGGCCATAACACAATATGCCAGCTATACGCCCAGATCACAGCGGGCAGTGTGGAAGCGGGCAGCCAGTCTGGCGGTTTATCTCGACGAATTGAAGAACGGCGTGGTAGGGTATTCAGATGGCCGACCCGTAACAAAGAACGACAGTGAACTGGTGTATTCGGCTGCCCCGCGCAGTAATATCCCGTTGCCCGATACGGTGCAAACGTTAAGAGGCGGGTATTACCGGTTGCGGTTACCCGATGGCAGTAAAGTAGTGTTGAACAGCGCCTCTTCGGTTTTCTTTGCTTCGGCATTTGGCAGTAACGAACGCCAGGTATCAGTGAATGGCGAAGCCTGGTTTGAGGTGGTAAAAGACCCTGCACGGCCATTTTATGTACAGGTGCCGGGTTTGAAAATAGAGGTGAGGGGTACCAGGTTCAATGTGCAGGCATATAAAGAGGATAATATAGTGAGAACATCGCTGTTGGAAGGATATGTGACAGTGACGGCTGGTAAACAGGTTGTGTTCCTGAAGCCGGGCGAACAGGCGGTACTTACAAAAAAGAAGAAACTCGAAAAGATAACAGATCTATCGGCGATAAAAAAAGCAACTGCCTGGAAGAGCGGCACGTTTATATTCGAAAACGATGATATCAGATCGATCATCGCGCAGCTTTGCCGCCACTACGACCTCGATGTGGAATACAGGGGAACTATTCCCGACAAAACGTTTTACGGAGTTTTTTATCACAATGATCCGGTTGAATTGATCCTGGGGTATTTGCATGACCGGTCCGGTATTAAATTCACCAAAGAAGGAAAAAAAATAATTGTACGATCATAACCATAACCTTAGCTCCGGAGTATTGCTGCATCTATGAGTTCTTTCAAATCCCATCACCATTGATCCTGGCCCGACGGCTGATCCTATCTTGCTTTGACCTTTTCCTACAGAAATTCTTATCCTTCCTGTCATTTGGTTTTTTAGTAGTAATGACAGCTCTCACATCCCTGCGAACCTGCAAAGGTTCGCAGGAGATGACAAGAGTGACCTGAGGTGTTTGATGAATATTTATTAACCAAAAATTTATTAAACAAACCTACTTGTCGGTGGCCAGATTATTTGCGATGACACATCACCATGTAGTTTGCTGTTCGACCAGTTGGGGTAAAGGTTAAGGTAATGAAAAGAATGTTGACTGCTTCCGTGTTCTGCTTATTGGCAGGAACGGCAGCGTATAGCCAAAATCAGCAACGCGTATCAAAGAAATACATCCCGGCCCACTACAACGGCAGCTCCTTATTTGCTGTATTGCGGGATCTGCAAGCCCGTACCGGACTGCGTAATATAATGGATGGTGAATGTGCGAAATATACGGTTCCGGTCTTCTTCAACAAAGACAGTGCAACTGTGGAAGAGGTCCTTGAACATGCCTTTAAAGATCAGCCTGTAACCTATACGTTATCACCGGTTATTATTGTGGTGCTGCCCAAAGCGGTAAAAGTGCGGGTAACCGATCCGGATGGTAAGCCGCTGGCAGGAGTAACGGTCGCAGGCGCCATTCGTAAAGGTGTAACAAATGAGCACGGAGAATTTATACTGTTGGAAGCTACCTGTGACCCTTCCATTGAGTTTAGTTATGTGGGTTATGAAACTTTCATCTATGAGCAGTATGGTGATACGCTGGTTACAGTCAAGATGAAGATCAATCCCGTTACGCAGGACTCGGCCCTCAAGGTCAATACCGGTTACCAGGTTCTCCCTAAAGAGCGCGCCACGGGCTCTTACGCCACCATTTCAAAGAAACAACTGGAACGCCAGGTTACCACTTCCATCCTGTCAAAAATGGAAGGCCGGGCGCCAGGTCTGTTGCTCAATAAGAACCGCATGCCCGGTACCAACCTGCCGTTTATTTCTATCCGCGGACAAAGTACCATCTCGGCCAACACCGAACCCTTGTATGTACTGGACAATCTGCCTTATTATGGAAATATAGAGAATATCAATCCCAACGATATCGAAAGCATTACGGTGTTGAAGGATGCAGCTGCCACCAGTATCTGGGGCGCGCGCGCCGGTAATGGCGTCGTTGTGTTGACTACCAAAAAAGGAAGTGATTTGAGGAAACCCATCCTTGAATTGAACAATGCTCTCACTATAACGGCAAAGCCTGATCTTTGGTACCTGCCCCTGCCCAGTTCAAAAGAGTATATCGAGATCAATAGTAAGCTTTTTGCTGATAACAATTTTGATGGAGCGCTGGGCTCCATGTATGCGTTAGTGCCTCCTGATGTGGAGATCATGCAACAGTATAAGCTGGGAGAAATTACAGAAAAAGAAAGGGAAGCGCAGCTCGATCAATTACGGTCACAGGATGTACGTGATGATCTGAATCGCTTGTTTTATCAAACAGGATTAACCAACCGGCATACTTTAAGTGTTACAGGTGGTTCTGAAAATCTGAAATATTATGTAGGCGGTGGTTTTGAAAATGAAAAAATGACGCAGGTGGATTCTTACCGCCAGCGAACGACATTAACCGGTAATCTTACCTTCAATAAGAATTTTTACGAGATCGGGATCCAGGGTTTTTTTACCGATAACCGGTCCAAAAGCCATCCCTCCCCGGATTGGTTTTATCCTTATTCAGCATTGGCCGATGCTAATGGCGCTCCCAATGCAGTGCCACGTGACCTGAAAAGTGATTACAAGGATAGTGTATCCAATCTTGTGCAGGACTGGGCCTATCGGCCTTTGCAAGAAACCCGCGAGACTGCTACCAATAGAAAGGGACTGCATACCCGTTTGATCCTGACCGGTAAATTATATCTTACCAGTGATCTGAACGTGCAATTTATTTATGAACGCCAACAGGGTTCAGATGAAATAAATGATGTAAAGAGCGCCACTTCTTATTATGCCCGCAATTTGCAAAACAGATTTGCCGTCAACAATGGCGGAGTTGTGAAATATCTTATTCCGCTGGGCGGCATACTGGATATGGAAACCAATGAATACATTGCGAACAAGGCGCGTCTTCAGCTTAATTATGAATGGCATAAACACCGGAACTTTCGGGTCTCGGCGTTGGGTGGTATAGAATACGGAAAGTTTAAAACAGACAGCTTTTCGATGCGTTATTTCGGGTATTTTGGCGATCTCAACAGGGCCGTTCCCTCCAATAAATTCGATGGGAGCTACCCGGTGTTTTACGATAAGAATGTAATTGACCGTGTTCCCAATTTCAATCATGCCGGCTCTGGTTTTGATTTTTATCCTTCTGCGTTTGTCAATGCGGGACTTACCATATGGCGCCGGTATGCCCTCACGATCAGTGGAAGAATAGATCAGTCCAATCTCTTTGGCTTACATACGAATAATCAAAGTATTCCGCTCTGGTCACTGGGTTTTAAATGGAATGCCGGCGATGAATCATTTTATCCCCTGTCTTTTTTACCTTATTGTACTCTCCGTGCCTCGTATGGGTATAGCGGTAATGTCGACAAACGCACGACAGCGTATGCTTCTGCGGTGATAGGGCCTGCGAACCGGTACAATGCCATTCCAATGGAAATTATTAGTCCCTATAATCCAGATCTCCGTTGGGAAAGAAGTGGTTTATTGAACACGGCTATAGAATTGGCAGACCGGAAGCGGCAATGGGAAGTAAGCTTTGAATATTACCGACGGAAGTCGGGCTTTTTATTGGCGCCGGGCGCCCAGGACCCAACCCTGGGCAGTAGCTTTTTCTGGGGTAACAACGCCAGTATGAAAGGAAGCGGGTTTGACTTCAACCTCTCAACCAATCACACGTTTGGCCGCAAATGGAGGTTGAATAATTTATTGTTGCTTAGTAAAACCACAAATAAGGTTACCCGTTATGACAATCCTAATAAGGAGGCCTGGTTGTATACTGCCCCGGGATTTTTAAGTCCCAATAAAGGAGCCCCGGTGTATTCCCTGTATGCATACAAGTGGGGTGGGTTAGATGCTGCCGGCGATCCCCAGGGTTATGTGAACGGCAATTTGAGCAAGAACTACGATTCCATTCTGACTGCTTCGCCCAATAGCCTGATACGTACAGGGTCTTCAGTGCCTGCATATTTTGGCAGTTTTTATACTTCATTGGGATATGGTCAGTTTACGTTGGCTGCCACGCTTGTTTTTAAAGGAGACTATTATATAAGGCGAAGCTCTGTAAACTATAGTGAGCCTAATAATGTTGTTTTTGCCGGCTTGAATGATTATGCAAACCGCTGGCAGAATCCGGGAGATGAAAAAAATACGTATGTCCCTTCAGTAAAAATAGATCCTACCCGCGATCTTTTTTATAACAACCTACAGCCATTGGTGGTAAAAGGCGATCAGATCAGGCTGCATGATGTGTCGCTGACCTATAGTATGCCTTCAACAATTCTGAAAAACCGGAAGCTGCAGGCATTGAACTTTTATGTTATCGGCAACAACCTGGGGTTTTTATGGAAGGCAGCGCCGGGTAAGATTGACCCGGATTATTTACAGGGCAGCCCTGAACCCAGGAGCATTACGATTGGGGTGAAATGTACTTTTTAAAACTATTGATGCTATACATATATGAAATATACGGTTGCTTTACTGTTGATTTTTTTGCAGGCCTGTAATAAAAACGATCTTTTAAAAGAAAAACAGGGTACTGCCATTATTGTACCCGAAACCCCTGGGGATATGCAGGCCCTGCTGGATAATGAGGATGTTTTTGGGCCTACCACTTCTTTAAATTTTATTTGTGGGGATGAATTTTATTTTGCAGATACTGCCCTTTCTGACCTGAAGCAAAGTATAGTGAACGCGTATCTTCATAAAGATTTTTTATTTGATAAAGAGGAGGAAGTGTCCGACTGGAATAACGGGTATACACAAGCTTATTATGCCAATAACGTGTTGGAGGGCGTAGCACGGTTACGTGGCAGCATCGATGATAAAATATTAGATCCGCTGGAAGGTGATGCCTGGTTTAAACGAAGTTTTGCTTTTTTTAACGTAGCCCAGGTATTTGCCCCTCCTTACGATTCGCTTACCGCTGCTGATGATCAGGGCATTCCGCTAAGGCTTACTATCAGGCAAAATGAAGTGCTGGCGCGAAGTTCTGTAGCTGCAACTTATAAAGAGATCATCGATGATCTTGGAAAAGCCATCCAATTACTACCCCCAACCATAGAATTGGTGCATCGCAACAGAAGCAGCCGGCCGGCAGCATATGCATTACTGGCAAGGGTTTATTTAAGTATGGGCGCCTATAACGATGCGCTTGATGCCGCCAATCGATCACTGGCATTATATGATTCGCTGATCAATTTCAATACCGGGATAGTCAGTTCAAGTACACCTTTCAGCGCAACCAATGCAGAAACGCTTTATCAAAGCACTGTGAGCAATACCGATGCATTGTATGAAAAAATAGCTTTAAGGGAAGTATTTGTTGATTCCACTTTGTTGGCTGAATACAAAGTGGGTGATTTACGGCGGGCCGTATTTTTTTCAAGATCTTCGCCTGCTACTTTTAAGCCAGGCTATTATGGAAAGTTAACACCGTTTACCGGGTTAGCTATGGCAGAACTGTACCTTATTATTTCGGAATGTTATGCCAGGCAGGGTGATGTAAATACAGCGATGTTCTATTTAAATAAATTATTAAAAAGCCGTTGGAAAACAGGACAATATATTCCCTATACTGCAGCAACACCCGAAATAGCGCTTACTATAATTCTTCTGGAAAGAAGAAAAGAGCTCATCTTTCGCGGACTCAGGTATACTGATGTGCGGCGGTTAAACAAAAAGCAACCATTGCTTACACTATCACGAACTATGCAAGGGTATACATATGTGCTGCTCCCCAACAGCTGGAGATATGCATTGCCGATCCCGGAACAGGTGCTCCGGTTCAATAATCGTATCGAGCAAAACAAATATTGACTACTTTTTTTTAGCGTTTAATCCATCTAAAGGAGTATAAATACCGAAGTGACAAGGGAGATATGCGCTCAATAAAGTTGGCTTGTAATAAGTGCATATGCCTATACCTCCTACGCAGGCATAATTTACATCCTGTTCGCCATCAATTAATACATAGGAACCATTCGTAAACCGGTATTGATCATAATATCCACATATCCGGCATGGACCATAGTTGGAAGCAAACGCTCCCCCGATACCCACTACAATAGCAATGGATATGAAAATTACTTTCCACTTTTTCATTGGTTAAAAATTTAAATGTTCATGAAAGTTTCTAATAAATGAAAGACATTGGAATTAATGTCATAGAGTAGTAAGCGGGGGATCGGATAAGTTTAACTTTTAAAGCATGCCCTATATAGTTTAAACAACGAGATGACTCTATTTGACAAAAGACAAATGAAAATATTGTTGCTGCGAGGATTTTTGACCTGATTCAGGCAATAATGAAGCAACACAGGAACTGCACAATGGCTTTACTCCTGTGTTATTAAAATTTATATAAAGTGGAAGATAAGTGCTGATCGGAGAGGGTTAAGGAACGCACAACGCTGCTGGATAAGTACAATGGGAACTTACCCAATTAGCAATAGGCAATGGACAATTGGCAAGAATTAAAGTATTTATTGCCTATTGCTTATTGCCCGTTGCCTATTGGTTATTCTGGTGCAACAGCTCCTTTATCGATCCATAGCTTAAACTGGTTATAAAACTCCGTATAGGTGAGTGGGGGCGTGGTTCTGCCATCACCCGGTTTCCAGGCCCATTTAACCAGGTCGGTTTTCATATGTTCTATCAGATCGTGGGATGATTTGCCGCCATTTTGTTTCGGGTCTTTTATTTGTAAGGCCAGCTCATGAGCGCTCTTTCCCTGGAACACCATTTTCATATCAGCAGGTGGCAAATGCCAGTCGGGTACACCCGGCGGCATATTTAAACCCGGCGTGTTTTGCGACTGGTGACAATTGGCGCATTTCAGTGCATATACGCCTTTGCCATCTTCGCCACGTTTTACGCCTTGCGGGTGTAAATGGTTGTCGTTCCCGTTCAGGGGCACATCTCCCGCCGGATGGCAGTTCATACAACGGGGCGACATAAACACCTTGTATACCTGTAAAAAAGCATTCTCCGAAGCTATTCTGTCATTATTGGCTTTGTTGTCTTTGCTTTTAAACGACAGTGATGCTGCCGTTAAAGCAACAATAAGACTAATGGTGCATATAGTGATCTTCATTTTCAAATAGATTTGAGATCGGAAAGTTGAAGTGGAAGTTTACGTACGCGTTTACCCGTAGCCGCAAATATGGCATTCACCACTGCCGGCGCTATAGGCGGCGTGCCCGGTTCACCGGCGCCTCCCATTTTTTCGCCACTCTCCAGGATATGCACTTCAATCAGCGGCGCTTCGTTCATGCGCAGTATTTTGTAATCATGAAAGTTCCGTTGCTTCACTTTCCCGTTTTCAAAAGTGATCTCACCATACAATACCGCCGTTAACCCAAAGATGATCCCGCTTTCCATTTGCGCCCGCACTCCCTCCGGGTTTATGGCCGTACCGCAATCAACCGCACAAACCACACGGTGTACTTTCAACTGGCCCTTGTCTATAGAGATCTCTGCCACCTGGGCCACAAAACTGCCAAACGATTCATGCACGGCAATGCCGCGGAACTGTCCGGCCGGCAAAGGATTGTTCCAGCCCGATTTCTCTGCCACCAGTTCCAGCACACCCAGGTGCCGTTTGCTTTTCATCATAATGCGGCGATAGGCAACCGGGTCTTTGCCCGCAGCAGTGGCCAGTTCATCGATCATGGTTTCCATCACGAATGCCGTGTGAGTATGACCAACAGAGCGCCACCACAAAACGGTAACCGAGGTTTTAGGCGAATGCAGATCAATGGCATAGTTTGGAATAGATTCCAGGTAGGGCGAATCGGTCACGCCTTCTACGGAGGTGGCATCAATGCCATTCTTGATCATACCCTCGAACGAGGTACCGGCTACGATGGACTGGCCTACGATCTGGTGTTGCCAGGCGGCGGGTAACCCATCGGTTCCAACCCCAACAGTTACCTGGTGTAAAAATGCCGGGCGGTAATACCCACCGCGCATATCATCTTCCCGCGACCATACCAGCTTAATGAACTTACCGCTTGCCTTGGCCACCTGAACAGCTTCGCTAACGAAATCCGAAGTAGGGGTGGCCCTTCTGCCAAAACCACCACCCAGGAACTGGATATGCAGGGTTACCTGTTCCGGTTTAAAGCCCAATATTTTGGCGGCTGCTGCCTGATCGATCCCCGGCATTTGTGTGCCGGTCCAGATCTCACAGGTATTGCCGGTTATTTTAACCGTGCAGTTCAATGGTTCCATGGTCGCATGCGCCAGGTAAGGGAACACATATTCAGCCTGGATCTTTTTGGTGGTTTTTGACATGGCTTCCTCAGCCTGCCCGGCTTTGGCGGCAGGAGTGCCTTTGGTGCCAGCCAGTTTTCTGTATTCCTGGAATTGGGTGATGGTGCTGAAGGTGCTGCCCGCCCCGGGATCCCAGTCAATTTTCAGGGCATCCCTTCCTTTTTTAGCTGCCCAGAAATGATCGGCTATCACAGCCACACCGGTAGGAATTTTTACTACATCACGCACACCCTTGATCGCTTTGGCGGCAGTAGCGTCGAACGTTTTTACGGTTCCGCCAAAAACCGGTGAATGAGCTACCACGGCCACCAGCATCTCGGGGAAATATACATCCAGCCCGAATTTGGCATCGCCATTTGATTTCGCCTTCGCATCCAGCCGGCGCATGGGTTTACCCAGGTACTGCCAGTCTTTTTTGTCCTTTAATTGAACGCTGGCCGGGGCCGGCAGTTTACCGGCTGCTTCAGCCAGCTCGCCATAGCTGGCGCGTTTGTCGCCGGCTATTACAAAACCTTTTTCGGTATGGCAGGCAGTTACCGGCACATTGAATTTTTGGGCGGCCGCTTGCACCAGCAGTGTCCTTGCGGTAGCGCCTGCATTGCGGTACCGGTCAAATTCAGACCAGGTGGAAGTTGATCCCCCAGTTATTTGAATGCCATAAGAGGTGTGTTTATAAGGTTCACCGGGTGGAGCATGTTCTACCGTGATCTTGTCCCAGTCACAATCCAGTTCTTCGGCTATCAGCATGGGTAAGGTGGTCCATACCCCCTGACCCATCTCCACATGCGACAGCATTATTTTTATGCTGTTATCCGGCATAATATTCAAATAGGCGTTGGGCGCAAACAGCACATCGCCAGCGGCGGCTTTTTCGCCCAACCGTTTAGCACTGGCCGGAATAAAGAACGACACCAGCAAACCGCCCGTAAGCGTGCCACTGGTTTGTAAAAAACGACGGCGGCTGTAAGTGGAATGGCTCATTGTACACCTCCTTCTTTTTGCATACTGGCTGCGCGATGAATGGCTTTGCGAATGCGTTGATAGGTACCACAGCGGCAGATATTGCCACTCATGGCATCATCGATATCCTGATCGGTGGGATTGGGATTTTCGCGCAACAGCACAGCCGCAGCCATGATCTGGCCGCTTTGGCAATATCCGCATTGCGGTACATCTTCCTCGGCCCAGGCTTTTTGCAGGGGATGACTGCTATTGCTGGAAAGTCCTTCGATAGTAATTACCGGTTGATCTTGTGCACGCGATACAGGCGTTACGCAGGAGCGGACCGCTTCGCCATTCAAATGCACGGTGCAGGCGCCGCATTGCGCCATGCCGCAGCCATACTTGGTGCCTGTTAAATGTAACACATCGCGCAGCACCCAAAGCAATGGCATGCCGGGTTCTACATCAACCGTATAAGATTGATTGTTCACAGTCAGTGTGATCATATAGCGTTATGATTAAGCTATACTAAATTAAACAAGGTGCGTTGACCGGAGATTATGATTTTCAAACAATCACTTGTAATATTCAAACAGATGATGGGGTAAACTACAAATTAATCAACCAGCTGCACAATACGCTTGTACAGTTCGGCAAATTCAAACGGTTTCGTCATGTATTCATTCATGCCCGCATGTAAACATTGCCATTGTTCGTCTTTCATGGCGGTAGCCGTCATGGCAATAATGGGCGTGGTTAACCGCAGTTGATTGCGTATATAGTAGGTAGTGGCATAGCCATCCATTTTGGGCATTTGCAGGTCCATTATAATAAGGTCGTAATGCTGGTCCTGTTGTAAATGCTGCACGGCTTCTTCCCCGTTACTGGCAATGGTTACGGCGCCGCCGGCCTTGCGCAGTACGAACTCTATCAGCTTTTGATTTATTTCATTGTCTTCAGCCACCAGTACATTTTTGCCGGCCAGCAGGTTGTTGTATTCCTGGGTGCCGGTTGGCGCCGGAACGTCGGGCGCCTGTTTGCTGGTTACTCCGTAAGGCAGATAGAATTGAAAAGTAGAACCCTGACCCACCGTGCTGGTCACTGAAATATCACCACCCTGTAATTGCAGCAGTTGTTTGCAAATAGTAAGGCCCAGACCGGTTCCGCCAAAACGCCTGGTAGTATCCAGACTGGCCTGTGAAAAGCTGTCGAAAATATAGCCGATGCTTTCTTCCGGAATGCCCATGCCGGTATCTGTTACTTTAAAACACACCACTATGGTATCGGCGGTTTGTTCCTGGATCTGTACATTGATATGGATGCCCCCCTTGTTGGTGAATTTGATGGCATTGCTGATCAGATTATTCAACACCTGGTTCAGGCGGTGGGGGTCGCCAATAACGCAATCCGGAATATGGGGATCAATAGCAATATCCAGTTGCAACCCTTTTGAACGCAGGGGATGCGCAAAAAGCGACATGGTACTGTTCAGTACCTCGCGAATGCTGAGGTCGATCTTTTCAATATGCAATTTGCCGGCTTTTATTTTGGAGAAATCGAGGATGTCGTTAATAACTACCAGCAGGGTATTGATAGAGCGTTTTATCATGCCGGCCATGTCCTGCTGTTTGTCGGAAAGCGGGGTTTCCAGCAACAGATCGGTCATGCCCTTGATGCCATTCATGGGGGTTCTTATTTCATGGCTCATATTGGCCAGGAATTGTTCCTGCATTTTGCGGGCCTGTTGCGCTTCTGCAATGGCGGCAATCAGTTTACGCTGGGTATTTTTATGTTGGGTAATGTCTTCATTTACCATTAGCAAAATGATCACCACAAAAAGAAAAGCGCCCACACGCCCAACGATCAGTAAGGCGGCCACATGCTGATTCACCAGAATATTAGCGTCTTTTCGGGCAGCCAGTAATTGCTTTTCCTCATCGAGCATGTGATGCAATAATTGCCGGGTATCCGCCGCAGGTTTTTGGGTGGCAACGTATGCACGCAAGGTGGGGAGGGCATGTTGGAGGTCCTTGTTTCCATGGGTCAGCTTTTCCACGGAGTCGAGCAGGGCGGGGGTAACAGCCCCCGTTTCATACATGGAGGTAATGGCCATTTGAAGCGCTTCAATGGTCTCGTAGGTTTGATTGATGACGGCATTGCTTCTTTCGATATTTTCTTTACCGGAAAAAATAAACCCGCTTGCCACGCCTAGCGTAACAACGGAGAATACAATTAACCATGTTATCTTTCTATGTATAACAATGCTACGCTTCAAAATAGACCTTTCAGGTTTAATCCATTCCCCTTAGTAGCAGGAATGGCGCCTTATTATAAATGCAGTTTTGTTGAATTTATTATCTGTTTGTCAAAATAACTGCATAAAGCTGCAAGATAGCTAAAGGAGAGTGGGTATGGAAGCGAATTATTGTAGAAGGGGAGTGGTTTATTATTTAGTTGATCAGGGTTATCGGAATCCGCCCTCGGGATTATTGAGCTAAAAGGCATGGAAAGCCTGTAAAGGAATGGTAAATTCGCAGGAGCCTTCCCAAAGCCCTTTTTATGCAGGAAAGTAATCTCATCAGATCGTTACAGTATCTGGAAGATACCGGAAGATATATGCTGACAGAAGTGCGGGCCAGAGACCGCAAACTGAGCACCCATGATGGCGACTTCGACACCTGGTGGAAGTTTTACAAGGAGCTGACCCCGTATTTGATCGGTTATGCAGCACAACAAAATAATGAGCGCATCAATGAGCTGGTGACCAAATATCAGCAGCATATGGTGCACCTCGAAAATTCTCTCCCCACCGCAGATCATGCTTCTTTTAAAAGTTTGCTTTCAAAATTGTTTGGCGGTCCCAATTCCCTGAGCCGGGATGAACAGGAGTTGTTGCTGGAAGATATCAGTAACAATGTAGGTAACCTGTTGTACCAGGTGAAGATCAATGCGGAGTGACGCACTATCGGGCTAGATCTGCACGCTTATTGGCTAAACTGCACGAGTATCAAAAAGAAGGGTTAATTTTATTTGTATTCCCTACATTTGCCTTCGTCTAACCACACTGGCCTGAACCTGCTCATGAGAAAAACGCAACTACTCCATCCGGTTATTACATGTGCATACAGGTCCGTTAATTAGCCAAAAATTTTTATTAGAATTCTATTCCCTGCTTTACAAAAGTGGGCGGATTTTCATTTCATACAATTATAACAATAAATTTAGCTTTCATGAGATTTTCTACACTCTTGTCAACAGGGTTTTGTTTGTTCCTTACAGGTCAGGTACTTCAGGCACAACCTACCATTACTAATGGTAACAATGAACTTTATTTTACTGACAACGGCCAGATCCGGAGTATGGATGATAACCATCGTATTTTATTTCGCCGCGCTGACAATGTATTGGAGTTTCGTGAATACGGAAGGATCATTTTTTCATCAGGTGCTGAAACCGGAACTGAAACTGCAAAAATGACTTTGTCAAATGACGGAAATTTAGGGATTGGTAACCCTCAGCCGAATTCGAAACTGGACATAAAAACCACTAAAAGCCTGGATGGGATAAGGATCATTCATAATGATCAGGGGTTTGTTAATCTGCAGAGTACTTCTTTAGGACAAAGTGCTTACAATAATATTACACAAGCCGGGGATGCGGGCATTGTATACGGGTCACTAACTGGCAATCCGTTGAATGGATGCGCTTAATAGAATGTTTGAATGGAAATGGAGTACTTTTCGTTTTTAATAAATATTTTTAAGTGGAAATAATAATAATTTATTAAATATGGATATTGAGAATTTAAATAGGATTGCTTTTCAATATTCGAGGAAAGAGGATTTTCACCTAATAGAATTTCAATGGAATGGAAAATTTGGGAAGGAACTTGAAGATGCTAATGGCGAATTCCGGATTCAGTTATGTGAATTTATTTTTCCGCAAATTGAAAAAGTAAATATTGAACTTATCCGTGACCTGTATATGGAATTTGCAAAAGCATCTGAAGCTGCCTTGGGAGCTTATATGAAATTGAATTTATTGGGGCAGGAGCTTTTAATTCGGGCCTATCCAAAATATTTAATGGATTATCTGGAAGGAGCTTCCTACAATTCAGATGTCTATGCTGCTTCAGCTAAAATAAATATTAGCAAAGAACTGGCTAAACAAATTTTATCTTTCATAGAAGAAAAGTTAAAAGAAACAGCCAATGAAAAGGAAAAAAAGCTATTAGAGCAGATTGGTAAAATAAGATTCGGTTGGCTGGCAGGAGACCGCCTGTAACATATCAAACAAAGCCCCGGCGTTATTGTCGGGGCTTTTTAATATCATACCTCCCCCGGGCCTTAGTATTATCTTTGCTAAAAATTATAAACTAACATGGTTAACGTATTTGATGTAGTTTTTTATAAATTCTTTCGATTTAATAAAAGGATCGGAAATGTGAAGAATGATAACTTTTATGCATTTAAATCGATTGCCTTTTTAGGTGTCTTAGTATTCTTAAATTT
>NZ_JBJMLX010000428.1:0-5632 GCF_045805085.1 Niastella sp. | reverse complement strand
GATGGTATATACCCCCGTTACTACTACAAGAATGATGGCGCCTGTCCAGAAGTCGACACCCAGCAGAGAGTTAAACACCAGGGCGCCGGCATAAATGGTTACCGCCGCTTTTGCGATCACATAGCTGATAAGTTGGATAATCGACAACAGCCACCTTGCTTTTGCGTTGAAACGTCTTTCCAGGAACTCGGGCATGGTGTACACCATGCTTCGCATATAGAAGGGCACAAACACCCATCCCAGCGTAAGAATGATCCAGGAATGCAGTTCATAATGCCCCATCACTACACCGGTGCTGGCGGCAGTTCCGGCTAAACCTACAATATGTTCTGAACCTACGTTGGAGGCGAGGATCGACGCGCCGATCACAAACCAGCCCAGGTTACGGTTGGCCAGGAAGTAATCGGACGGTGAGTCTTTTGCTTTTTTTATTGACCAGATGGAGATCGCAGCAATGACGGCAAGGTACAGGCCTACGAATAACCAGTCGATCGGACCAAGAAAATGCATATGGCAAGCGTTTGTTTGGTTACTTATGTAATGTTAACAGTTCCAAGTGTAGTGAGATGCGGATGGCGTTTCAAGAAATGAAATAGGAAGTAAGATGTAAGAAGTATGAAGAACCCGATATTCGAAAAGTTTAATTAACTCTCTACCATCTGTATTTCCTACCTCTTACTTCTTACTTCCTACCTCCTACCTCCTACATCACACACCTACGACCACAAAACCCACACTTTATACTAAATATACTGATTGATGATATTCTCCAGCCACTCCTGCTTACCGCTGGTCTGTTTGGGTTCGCCGTTCGATAATGCGAACTCCCGCAGGTCTTCCAGCTTTAAAGCGCCGGTCTCAAACTCTTTTCCTTTACCACTATCGAAAGAGGCATAGCGGTCTTTACGGAACTTCAGGTAAGGCGATTTCTGCATTACTTTATCAGCGATCACCAGGGCGCGGGCAAAAGTGTCCATACCACCGATGTGCGCCATAAAGATATCTTCCAGGTCGGTTGAGTTACGGCGGGTTTTGGCATCGAAGTTTATACCACCACCGGCAAAACCTTTCGCTTCCAGGATGATGAGCATGCTTTCTACCAGTTCATTCAGATCAACGGGGAACTGATCGGTATCCCAGCCGTTCTGGTCATCACCGCGGTTGGCATCGATGCTGCCCAGCATACCGGCGTCGGCAGCCACCTGTAATTCGTGCTGGAAGGTATGTCCGGCCAGCGTAGCATGGTTTACTTCAATATTCAATTTAAAGTCTTTATCCAGTCCGTAATGACGCAGGAAACCGATCACGGTAGCGCTGTCATAATCGTATTGGTGCTTGGTAGGTTCGCAAGGTTTGGGTTCAATAAAGAACACGCCTTTGAAGCCTTGTTTGCGGGCATAGTCACGCGCCATGGTCAGGAATTGCGCCAGGTGATCGAGCTCACGCTTCATGTTCGTATTCAGCAGGCTCATATAACCTTCGCGGCCACCCCAGAACACATAGTTCTCACCACCCAGGGCGATGGTTGCATCCAGCGCATTTTTTACCTGTGTACCGGCATAGGCCACAGCTGCAAAATCAGGATTGGTAGAAGCGCCGTTCATGTAGCGGGGATTGCTGAATACATTGGCGGTTCCCCATAATAATTTTACGCCGCTTGCTGCCTGCTTTTGTTTGGCATAATCAACAATGGATTGTAACCGGCTTTCATATTCTTTGATGTTGGCGCCTTCATCAACCAGGTCTATATCGTGAAAACAATAGTAAGGAACACCCAGCTTGGTAATGAATTCAAATGCCGCATCCATTTTATCCTTGGCACGTGCTACGGCATCGGTATTTGCATCCCAGGCAAAATGTTTTGTACCCGGACCGAACGGATCGGCGCCGGTGTTACAGAAGGTGTGCCAGTAACAAACCGCAAACCGTAAATGCTCTTTCATGGTTTTGCCAGCCACTACTCTGTTTTCATCATACCATTTAAAGGCCAATGGGTTATCGCTCTCCACGCCTTCATACTTGATTTGGCCAATGCCTTTAAAGAATTCTTTGTCGCCAGTGAGAATGCTCATATAGTTACATTTATTATTTAAGTGAGAATTTCGATTATTAAGGAACAGGCAAAGGGCAGAGGGCAGAACCGCAACGCGGCAATGCAACTTCTGAACTGGCAGCTATTTTCTTAGCTCCCAATCCCTTTATCAACGCTATCAACCTTGTCAACCCTATCACCTGTTAACTCGTTAACTTATTAACTCGTCAACTGATCAACTGGTCAACTCTAATCCAGAATATTATCCAACAACCCCTTCCACTCCTCATACACCGCCTTATACTCCTTCTTCTTCGTTGGCTCAATTACTGTCAAAGGTTTTACCTGGGTAAATGCTTCTTTTGGAGTTTTATATACGCCGGCGCCAATGCCTGCGCCTATAGCGGCGCCCACGCTGCCATCGCAGTTGTACAATTCAACCGGTACATGCGTAGTATTTACAAAGGCTTCTACAAACAGGTCGCTTAGGAACAGGTTGGCTTTACCAGCTCTTATCACCTGCGGGTTCATGCCATTCTCGCGCATGATATCAAGCCCGTAGCGGAATGCGCAGGCAATGCCCTCCTGTGCGGCGCGGAACAAATGCGCCTGTGAATGCAGGTTTAGATCAATATGATGGAAATGCACGCCTATGATCTGGTTGTTCAGCATGCGTTCGGCGCCATTACCAAAAGGCAGCACGCGTAACCCATCGGCGCCAATTGGCACTTTTGACGCTTCACTGTTCATTTGGCTATAGCTGATGGCCGGCGTGAAGATATTTTTAACCCAACGGTTCAAAATACCGGTACCGTTTATACATAACAGCACGCCCAACCGCTTTTCATCATTGGTATAATTAACGTGTGCAAATGTGTTTACACGCGATTCGGGATCATAGGTGAGTTCAGAGCTTACGCCATAAATAACGCCGGAGGTGCCGGCGGTGGCGGCCACTTCACCGGGTTCCAGCACATTTAACGACAACGCATTATTTGGCTGATCGCCCGCTTTATAAGTAACCGGGATCCCGGCTTTTAATGATAAAGAAGCGGCTATGCTTTCTTTCAGCCGCCCATGGTCTGAAAATACGTCCTGTACAGTGGGGATCAGCTTGTCATCAAAACCATAATACTCCATTACATCCTTGCTGATCCTGTCCTTTTTGAAATCCCAGAAAATGCCTTCCGATAAAGCGGAAATGCTGGTAGTGATCTCACCCGTCATTTTCATGGCAATGAAATCGCCGGGCAGCATAATACGCATCGCCTTTTTATAGGTATCCGGTTCTTCTTCTTTTACCCAGGCCAGTTTGGAGGCGGTAAAATTTCCGGGTGAATTCAACAGATGCGAAAGACTTTGTTTTTTGCCAATGGCCTTGAATGCTTTCTCACCAATTTCAACAGCGCGGCTGTCGCACCAGATAATAGAATTGCGCAATACCTGCTGATTGTCATCAACCATCACCAATCCGTGCATCTGGTACGAAATACCAATGGCGCCAATATTGGCAGGGTTATAGTTATCGGTAGCGTGTGCTTTTTTAATAGCCAGTTGTACGTGCTCCCACCACATTTCGGGGCTCTGTTCGGCCCAGCCAGGTTGGGGAGATAGTATGGGGGATTCTGTTTCGGGGTATTGGGCAGATGCTTTACACTGCTGTGTCTGGGCGTCTACGACAGAAACTTTAATAGAGGACGTGCCTACATCAATTCCAAGCAATAGCATATGGCAGCTGACTAATTTCTAAGAATGAGAAAATGTGTTGAAGACCTAGAAAAGGCAGCAAGCTTTAGACTGAGATCTGATTCCTGGCCCTACACCTGCTGCCTGTTAACCAAAAACCTTTATCGAAGAATCGAAATTATTGGATATTAATCAGATGGCCTACCACTTTATTTACAAAAACCTAAACTATTTTAATATAATCGATAAGATATATGTTTATTTTTGCTTAAAATAGTGGTTAAGCAGCCAGCATGAAACCTTTAGTTGAAAAATTACCGCTTTCTCAAAACACCTCTTTTGTGGCGCGCACCTACCGTACGCCGCATTTTGAAGTGCCCTGGCACCAGCACATTGAATACGAGCTCATTTTGTTCCTTGAAGGCGAAGGCGCTGCTTTTATTGGTAATTATATAGGTGAGTTTAAAACCGACGATATTTTTTTCCTCGGCAGCAATCTGCCTCATACCTTTCAAAAGGCCCATAAAGACCTTATTACAGCTGCAGTGGTGGTTCAATTCACCGATGATTTCTGGGGACCGGGTTTTATGCAATTGCCCGAAAGCAAAAGCATTCTAAAACTGTTTGCGGTAGCCATGCAGGGATTGAAAATACAGGGCGCCACCAGGCAACAATTAAAACCATTGCTGATTGAGCTGGAACATTTACAGGGTTTTCCCCGCATCATCAGGCTGTGTGAATGCCTCCAAATAATAACCGGTGCGCATGACTATGAAACCGTGAGCACCCAGGAAGTAAAAACCTTTCAGGCAAAGAATAAAGACCGCATCGACAGGATCTTCCAGTTCACCATCGATAATTTTCAGGAATCTATTGCGCTTTGCGATGTGGCCGCCACGGCCGGCATGAGCATCCCGGCTTTCTGTAGTTATTTTAAAAAATGCACCAAGAAAACCTATGTTGATTTTTTAAATGAAGTGCGCATTGGCCATGCCTGCAAGCTGTTGATCGATACCCAGAAAACCGTACTGGAGATCAGCATCGAAAGCGGGTTCAATACCCTGGCCAATTTCAATAAACAGTTTTTAAAACTAAAGCAATTAACCCCATCGGGTTTTAGGAAGAAGTTCCGTATCCAGGAACCGTCGGCATATTTACCAGATGAATTCAGGATCTTGAATGGCGAATAAAGAATACCATACCCAACAAATAAAATCGTTCGTACGCGAATTAGGATTTGATTTCTGCGGCATTGCCCGGGCGCAGCAGTTGGGAGATGATGCGCGGCGGCTGGAGCAATGGCTCAGCAAAGGTTTGCATGGCAATATGCAGTACATGGAGAATTATTTTGATCTGCGCATTGATCCTACTAAACTGGTGCCTGGCGCCAAATCGGTAATAACGGTATTACTGAATTACTTTCCGCAACAAACACAGCAAAGCGACACACCCAACATCTCCAAATATGCATTTGGGAACGATTACCACGAAGTGATCAAAAAAAAGCTGCATACCCTGCTGGCGCTCATCAACGAACATATTGGCGAAGTTCAGGGAAGGGGTTTCGTTGATTCGGCCCCTGTACTGGAACGCAGCTGGGCCCACCGCAGCGGACTGGGCTGGATAGGAAAAAACGGCAACCTCATCACCAAACAACAGGGGTCGTTCTTTTTCATAGCTACACTCATTGTTGATCTTGAACTGGAATATGATGATCCTATTGCCAAAGATTATTGCGGCAGCTGCCGCCGTTGTATAGAGGCTTGCCCTACCGGCGCTATCACAGAAGGCAAAGTGATCAATGGCAGCCAGTGTATTTCCTACTATACTATTGAACTAAAGGACCTGTTACTGCCCGACGATAAAAAAGGACAGTTTGCCGACTGGATGTTTGGTTGCGATGTTTGCCAGGAT
>NZ_JBJMLX010000427.1:0-13063 GCF_045805085.1 Niastella sp. | reverse complement strand
CTAATCTAATTAGTGCAGCAGGTTGTGATTCGATTGCTACTTTAATATTGACAGTTAGTTCGACGCTCACCAGCAAGACCAATACGACTATTTGTAACAACCAGATGCAATAAACCTGGAAAGGACAAATCCTTACTGCTGCCGGAACCTATACTGCTAATCTAATTAGTGCAGCAGGTTGTGATTCGATTGCTACTTTAATATTGACAGTTAGTTCGACGCTCACCAGCACGACCAACACGACTATTTGTAACAATCAACTTCCATACACCTGGAATGGTCAAAGCCTTACTGCAGCCGGAACTTATACGGCTAATTTGATCAGTGTAGCAGGTTGTGACTCGATTGCTACGCTCGTTTTAACAGTGTCTACAACACTTGCCAGCACGACCAGCACTACCGTTTGTAATAATCAGCTGCCATACACCTGGAATGGTCAAAGCCTTACTGCAGCCGGTACTTATACTGCTAATCTAATCAGTACAGCAGGTTGTGACTCTGTTGCGACATTGGTGCTCACTGTTAATGCGACGCTCACCAGCATCACCAATACAACTATTTGTAATAACCAATTACTCTATACCTGGAATGGTCAAAGCCTTACTGCCGCCGGTACCTATACAGCTAAACTCATCAGTGTAGCCGGTTGTGACTCTGTTGCTACATTGATTTTAACTGTCAACGCCGCAGTAACCAGTACAACTAACACTACCATTTGTAATAACCAGTTGCCATACACCTGGAACGGCCAAAGCCTCACTGTTGCCGGAACCTATACCGCTAATCTGACCAGTGCAGCCGGTTGTGACTCGATCGCTACATTAATACTAAAAGTTAATTCAACGCTCACCAGTACGACGAGCACAACCATTTGCAATAATCAACTTCCATACACCTGGAACGGCCAAAGCGTTACTGCAGCTGGTACTTATACCGCTAACCTGATCAGCGCAGCAGGTTGTGATTCCATTGCCATTCTGAATGTTGCCGTTAATCCGGTGCCTACAAGCACAACGGCTGTCGCTCTCTGCTCTAATCAGCTTCCTTATAAATGGAATGGTAATACTTATACGGCTGCAGGAAATTATAATGTTAAATTAATCAGTTCGTCTGGTTGTGATTCGATTGCCCAATTAGCATTGACAATTGACCAGTCATTACAAGGGATCCGGTATCCGGCAGTTACTGCATCGGCGAATGTACAACAGCAATTAGCAATTAGAAATATGGGAGCCAGTTACTCATATAACTGGAATCCAAAGGTTGGCCTGGATAGTTACACTGAATATAATCCAATGTTTAACTATGATAGGCAAACAGAGTATACAATAAATATTACATCTGATGCGGGCTGTACGGCGACCGATACTTTGTTGGTAAGATTGTTGAGTCCCGGGGCGATTGTTGAATCTGATATTTATGTGCCTAAAGCATGGTCTCCAAATGGTGACGGTCACAATGATAAATTATTCCCAATACCAGTAAATATAAAAGAACTTAAATACTTCCGTGTATTTAACCGTTGGGGACAATTAGTGTTTGAGACTAGTGTATTGAGAAATGGATGGGATGGAATATTCAATGGAGTTCCTCAGGTTTCTGATACGTACACCTGGACAGTAGAAGCAATCGGAGAAGATGGAAAGTCTTATAAGCGTTCTGGTAATTCAGTTTTATTACGTTAAAACATTAGATATGAAAACAGGAATGCGTTATATCTTACTTGTCTTTTTGTGGGCAGTAGCAAGACCGGTACTTGCGCAGGATCCCAGCTTTTCACAATTCTTTTCTTCACCTTTAAATATTAATCCTGCATTAACCGCGAATATCAATGCCGATTGGCGTCTTGTTTCAAATTTGAGAGATCAATGGATTGGACCGGCCAGTCCTTATATTACCGGTACAATTTCTTTTGACTATAAAGCCATACAAAATAAAATTCCTAATATTTCAGAAGGAAACTATATGGGCGTGGGGTGTATGCTGATGTTTGATCATAGTATGAATGGTGTTGTAAAAGGAGGTTATGGATCTCTGGATCTTTCTTACAGTATTAAATTGTCAGAAACTGATTACTATACCGAAAGATTGGGTTTTGGAGTCAGCGGCACTTATTGTAACAAGCATGTTGATTTCGATAGGGTAGACTTTGAGAAACAATTTACGGGATTTGGTTTTAACAGGAACCTTCCTACCGGTGAATCAACACTGTCCGGAATGAAACCGTATGTTTCAACCAATGCGGGTATTACCTATAGCGCCACGACCGAAAAAACAAATTTTGATGTGGGAGTGGCAGTATTTCATTTTAACAGTCCGAAACAAACGTTTTTAAACGATGATAATCAGTACCTCCCGCCTAGAAAAGTTGTTCATGCAAACTTTGAAGCATTCATTAATGAACAGTGGGTGTTTAATACAAATGGGATATATCAATTTCAGGCACAGGCTAAATACTTCTCACTGGGTGCCGCCATGGGGTATAATGTAGGAGACGAGGCCCAAACATTAGTGACAGGAGGGCTATGGTATTGGTCTAACAATGCAGTAATCCCATACTTTGGGTTGGCTTATAATAACCTTCAATTTGGAGTTAGCTATGATATTACGACTTCAAAACTTAGTCAGGCTGCCCGAAAACCCAATACCTGGGAAATTTCATTTATATTGAGAGGTAAAAAAAGGGACACAGGCATTATTCCCTGCCCATGGAAGTAGACCTTTACGCGTTAGGATGTTTGCATTCCTGCCAATAGTCGAAAATGAGTTTTATAACTCTTTTAAGGTCATGGTAGCTGGTAGGTTTCTGAAAAAAGCCCTGCACGGTCATTTCTTTGTAAGCGACATCTACTGATTTTTTATCTGTTGATGTAGAAAAAAATACAAAGGGTATGCTTTTTGATCGAAGGATCGGGTCTTCGTCTATTTGCCTTTTGAAGTCAATTCCATTTTTTTTGGGCAGATTAATGTCACTGATAATGATAAATGGGATGTCTGCCGTACTTTTTAAATAATCAAATGCTATAATGCAGTTTTCGAAGTGAATCAACTTGTTTTCTATGCCTAATTCAACAAGTACTTCCCTTAGGAGTTCTTTGTCTTCCCGATCATCATCAACTAAAATGATAGGTCCAACTATAGCCATAGGTATATATTTGGTAATATATATGCATGTTTCATGCCTGTGTTTCCGGGAGGTGGGCCGGTTCCACAAAAAAAAAAATTAGACCCGCTACAATTAGCGGGTCTATAGTTTTAAGTTGGCACATGAGAGCCGGATATTGGATCTTAAAATTGCCAACCATAGGATATGGTTTGTGAAATTCAACCATTCGTGGTCTACCCCTTCCTTTTCATGTGCAAGTTGTTAATTATTTATAGAATTGAGACTAGTAATAGTTGGAAAAAAGAATGAATCCTATGGAGCCCTACAATATATGATTAATAACCAATTTCCCATTCCCGTGATGTGCGCCATCAAAAGCTTTCACAAAGTATACGCCGGCCGGCAAGGTTTCAAGATTGGTAAGCAACAATTCATTTACTCCCTTTTTTAAGGGATATTGCCTGCTCAGCACAGCATGGCCCCCTACATCAAACAGGGTAATGTCCAGTTTTATATTACTGGTTGATGACCATGTGATAGAGGAATAACTGGTGGCGTGCACAGGGCTTATATTCAATACCTCTTCCTCCAAAACAGTTTGTAGTGTTATAATCCTGCTGACAATTTTTTGACCGCCTGCATCCTGGACAATGCTTTGTTCCTGGCCGATGGGTTGCACCTTCGGGATATTTACCCATAATATCGCTATAGGCAATATTATAGTAAACAGGAAACCTTTGACAGGACTTTTTTGAAAAACGGTTTTCATCGGGTGACGGGTTTTCGTACGAGGTAACGGATTATGTCTGCGCAAAAATGGCCCATTTGGGCCAACTGTACCCTAGTATTAATTGGATTATGATAATTCGTTAACTGTATGCTGTGTAAAAATCATGGGCCGGAAAATATTTTTCAAAAAAATATTTTCCGGCCCATGAAGAATAAAAAAAGCTATAGTTATAAGGAATTTACAAATTCGCCTTTTTGTATGGCTATCTGGTTACCCCACCCAAGAATGGCATCAAGTACAGGGGTGAAAGACCTGCCAAAGTCAGTTAAACTATAAACAACTTTAAGGGGTGGTTTTTTGCCATAGACCTGCCTTGTAATCAACTCATCTTCCTCTAATTGTTTTAATTGCAAACTCAATGTCCTTTCAGTAACACCAGGTAGTTCCTTTCTAAGTTCGGTATACCGTTTATGGGCATCCTTTAAATGGTATAGAATAACCGCTTTCCACTTTCCGCCCACCAGGTCCATAGCTGCGCTCACGGTGCAGGGATATAATTTATTATTGACTTTTATAAAGTCACTTTGACATTCTATTCCCATAACATTTATTTGTTAAAGCTATCCAAATGGATAGTTATTGTAAATCTATATAACCGTAAATAGCTTTGCAACTATAAAAACAGAAAATAAGGTATTTAGTTTAAAAGAATTGAAACAATGACACAAAAAAATAAACCACTTATTACTATCGTTGGTGTTTTAGGTAAGCAAGGGCGCAGTGTTGCACATACTTTGTTACAGAGCGGGCGTTATCGGGTACGAGGGCTCACTCGTCGCATTGATTCGCCGGAGGCGCTTGGGTTGTCTGAACAAGGTGTCGAATTGGTGCGTTTATCTCTTGATCCGGGAAATAAAAAAGCTTTTGTGGAAGCTTTCCGTGGCTCGGATGGTGTTTTCATACTGACACCCGGCATTGTCCCACCCGCAACGCACGAAGTAGAGTTGGGTAAACAGCTGGCAGATGCTGCCGTTGAGGCTGGAGTACGCCATGTGATCTTCAGCAGCCTGGAAAATGTAGATAAAATTACCGGAGGAAAAATGTTTGCCCCCCATTTTACAGATAAGGCTAAAATCGAAGAATACATTCGTACGCTGCCAGTCACAAGCTCGTTTATTTACATGGCTTTCTTTTATACCAATCTGATGGAATTCTATCCGCCTGCAATGAAAGGCGATACGCTTGTATTCCCAATTTATTTACCCAAAGACTTCAGGGCGCCATTTGTTGATCCGCTTACTGCAACAGGCCCTGCTGTTTTGGAAATTTTTTCAAATCCAGATCAGTATGCAGGTAAGTCCATGCCGGTAATTGGCGATATGATCTCACCCCGGGAGATGGTTGATACTTTCATCCAGGTTACCGGTAAGAAGGCTGAATACAGTTCTGCATTCACGCGAAAGGAATTGCTTTATCATTTTCCGGAATTTAGTTCAAATGAGATCTTAGTACGTGAGATCCTGGGGATGGTAACGTACGCAGTTGAATATGGCTATTTCAGAAAAGACCGCGACTTGTTGTGGAGCCGGCAAATAAACCCGAATACGCTCAGTTGGGAACAATTTCTGCGCACAACTGGTTGGCAAGGCCAAAAACTTTCATATTGATTGTGACTGCCAACCTTCAACGAGCTTAGTGATATTCTTAAGCACTGAGTCAATAAAAAGCATAAATTACTATTGAAAAGGAAATAGCTGCAATAGATTTGAATAGGATACATTAACACTTAATTTCTATAAATAAGAAAATAAGAAAAATACTAAAAAAGGTTGGTGTTATATCGCTTGTCATTGCGATAGTGATCTTTTTTTCTCTAACCTTTATTATGAAATACCGGATCAGATCGGTAATAAAAGAAATTGTTCGCAGTGAAACCAATGGCGTTTATGAACTTGACTTTTCGAAAATATCAGTAGATTATTTCAAGGGCAGTGTAAAACTGAAAGCAGTTGATCTCAAACCTGTCAGTACTTATCCGGATAAACAGGATTACAAGATTACTATAAGTCATCTTTACTTTTCCCTTGGCTCATGGAGCCAGCTTTTTTTTCACCGTAAATTATTCGTTGACAGCTTACAAATTATAACGCCGGTTGTTACCCTTTTTCAGCAGCCTGCGACAGGTAAAAATGGGTTAACTCCTCTTCAGGAAATTTACAGGTCATTGGAAGATATCAGCGAAATATTCAAGCTGCGTGTGCTCGAGGTCAATAATGGCAGCATTGGCATTTATAAGGAAACAAATCAGGCGCCTGTTTTGATAAGTAATATCAATTTCCGTATTGAAAATTTCGGGGAAAAGAAAAACGAACATTCCCATCTTCGTTATTCTGATAATTTAACCCTCAATATTGCCAGGCAACACTGGATATTTCCTTCCGGGCAAATTATCAGGTTTGCTAACTTGTTTTTTTCGGGAAAAGATCAGGCTTTTCAGGTAGATTCCTGTTCTATTACAATGGCGCCTGACAGCAGGGGGCAACAAACTTCTTTATTTGCGGATAAATTATTGTTCAGGACTGATGAGCTTGTTTCAGTTATTGAAAGAAACGAACTTAATATCGATACACTTTATTGTAAGTCACCTGTACTAACTGTTGCCATGCCAGCCAATACAAAAGCCAGTGATACGGTAAACGATTTAAATGAGTCAATACATCAGTTGCCTGGCAATATCAACATTAAGTTTATAAATATTGAAAATGGCCAGATCCATTTGACTTCTTCAGATGGTAAGCGTTCCTATACCGGCAAAAAAACAAACTTAAAGATCTACAGGTTAAGTATAAAGCATAACCCCGCTCCAATTATCCGGGCGGGCAGCATCGATCTTAATTTAAACGAGATCACATTTGCCACCCGTGACAGTCTTTACCTGTTAACCGTAAATGAGTTTAAATTAGATAGCAACAACCTGGTTTGCAGGAATGCATTTCTGAAACCATCCCCCAAAGCCAAAGGTTATTTATCGGGTATTGATCTTCCAGCCTTTACACTTGTTGATATCAGTTTAAATGATCTGTTGGAAAAAAGATTAAAAGCTCTGGTGGCCGTGATCGACAGACCGAAATTCTTCTTTGCATCAGGGGTAGTGAAGAAGAAAACGAATGAAATGGGTATTCCTGTCGACAAATTTTACAACACATTAAAACACCTGGCGCAGCTGATCGATGTTCACTGGTTAACTATTAGAGATGGCGGCCTGGATTACTATTCAGAAGGTTCCCCAACACCTGAATTGTCAATGAAAAATATAGATGCTGAAATAAACCTGGTCGACTTGCTGCATAGTGCTTCCCTCCAGGCTACCAAACAATCCATTCATGAGGTAAGCATAGGCGCCCTCCATTTAAAAAAGGATGATCTCAGGATGGAACTGGAAAACTATTTCTTTGATGGAAGCAGGGAGTTAGGAAAGTTGAGATCGTTATCTGTTATTTCGCCTGATATTCAGTTTAATGCTGCCGATCTATACTGGGAGCGCTTCTCGTGGGAGAATTTTGTAAGGAATAAAAGTATACATATAGATACCTTGAATATTCCTGTGCTTGCCTTTTCGGCGCGTATCCTGCCAGGTCAGTCTTTAGAAAATAAAGGAGGGTTACTTCCGGTAACTATCAATAAGCTGAATATAGAGCGTTCAGTTATTGGGCTGAAAACAGTAAATAACGCAGAAATAAATGCAACGGCAACCCATATTTCTCTGAAGGGATTGCAAACTGCCGGTAAGAATTTTTCATGGAAAAGTCTGGATGCCCGGGCTGACAGTATCTTTTTCAGGGATGAGCATAAGCAAATCGCTATTCAAAGATTGAATTTATCTACTCAAGGTGAATCAGCTTTACAAAACATCGAATACAGCGATGTAACAAACCGGGTAAAGATCCCTGAGATAAAGTTTCAATTACAGTTAATAAACTCCCATCCCGAACAGTTGGATATACCCTGGTTATCGCTTTACCGGCCGGAAATAATGATCAGCGCATCGCACGCAGGTGTAAGGCGGGATTCAGCAAACGGAGGAATAGGTTTTAAACCATTTCATATAGGAACACTGAACATCATCGATGGCTATTTCAACTATCAGCGTCCGGATAACCCGGTGAACATTTCCGGCCGTTTAAATGCCCATATCCTTTCGGCCGGAATAGAGAAGATCAATAAGGAGGCCATTGTATTTGATAAGGTTACCTTGAAAGTAGATTCTTTAGCGTTGACCAAACGGGTCAAGAATGGCCTTATAGAGATCAGGAATGGATCGGGTAGGGTAGCTGGCTATCCCCTGACAGTAAATTTTGCTGGCGATAATACGCATCTTAAAAATAGTATTAACAGCATAGTTATAACTGATGGCCGGCTCTTGTATTATGACAGCACCACCATTTCAACAGTTTCAAAGATCACCGGGAATGGAAAAGAGGGAACACTTGTTTTCAGGGATGTTGTCGTTAAACCACGAAAAACATTGGAAACTTTTCTTAAAACATCTGTATGGCAAAAAGATTATCTCACGTTTCATTGCGATAGCATTGGCTTCAGGCAGGTAAACGTTCTGGCATTGCTAAACGATACCGCTCTTGCTGTCCGGTATATTTATTTGCAAAACCCCCACCTTTCAACTTTTCGCAATAAGAATATTGCTTTTCAACATGGCATAGAGAAATTAATGCCTACCAGGTTGATTGCAGGAATAGAGATCCCGGTTCAGATCGATTCTGTTCAAATAGTAGGAGCTGCTGTTGATGTTCATGAAGTATCGGCAGTCACTAAAAGAAAAGGTGTTGTGCCCTTAGGAAATCTGAATGCTATGCTCAAAAATATCGTTAGCCGACCAAATGAACGGGATAGCCTTATACTGACTATGTCGGGGCGGGTTTTGGATTATGAGATCCGCACCTTCAGATATGCAGAGTCGTACCACGATTCTTTGTCGGGGTTTGATATGCATTACAGTGTATCGCCCATGCAATTGTCGCATTTGACGGAAGTGACCAGGCCCCTTTCTGCCTTTGCCATTACACGGGGGCAGTCAGATACGCTGGATGCGAAGCTGGCGGGGAATAAATACGCGGCATTCGGACAAATGGATTTTTATTATCATAACCTGCGGGTCAGACTATTGGATAAAGAAGACTCCCTTAAAAAAACCTTATTGCTCTCATTGAAAACCCTGTTGGCTAACGGCTTGATCAAATCAAACAATCAAAGTCAGGCCCGGATGTTTTTTATCAGGGACCGGGAAAAGTTTGTGTTCAATTTTTGGGTGAAAACACTTTTTAGTGGCTTTGTTACCAGTACAGGAATAAAAAGAAACAGTAAATATAAAAAGATGTACTATGAGGTTGGGGACAAATATTCCCTGCCTGCTACCAGGATAAGATAAAATGGGCAGGTTTTCATTTTCTTCATGCTCGTCTACTCATTTACCCCGGTTATCTACTCTCAGGAATTTTCGCGGCGTAGGCTGCTGAGCTTTGTGTTGCAAAACAAAAGTTATGGCAGCCTTAAAGTACTACGCGCTTGTTGTTTGTATCTGCTTAGCAAATTATTGTTTGGCGCAGGCAACTGTAAAAGGTGCAGTGGCGAATAACCGCAAGCATCCTTTGGCCGATGCAAGTGTTTATGTCAAAGGCACGGCAACTGCAGCAACTACCGATTCAACTGGTCATTTTGTATTTACTGTAAAGGGAAAAGGTGTACAGGCAATCGTGGCATCTTTTATAGGGTTTAAAGAAGCTGAAAAACAAATTGATGTCAACGATACCGTGGTTGAAATAAATTTTGTGTTGCAGCCGGAAGAAAAAGCATTGGAACCGGTTGTTGTTTCGGCAGGGAGTTTTGAAGCCAGTGACAAAGCAAAAGGCGCTTCCTTGACACCCATGGATGCGATGACCGTTGCTGGCAATGGCGGCGATATTGCCAACTCATTGCGCGCATTACCCGGCACTCAGCAGATCGGTGATAAAGAAGGTTTGTTTGTTCGCGGCGGAACAAGCGAAGAAGCAAAACAATTTGTAGATGGCACCTTGCTGAAAAGCCCCAACTATGGAAGTGTGCCCGGAATTATGCAACCGGCCCGGCTGAACCCATTTTTGTTCAAAGGCATTTTATTCAACACAGGAGGTTACTCTGCTTTGTATGGCCAGGCATTGAGCAGCGCTTTGATCCTGGAAACAATTGATCTGCCCGACAAATCTTCTGCCAGTCTGCACATTTTCCCCATGTCTGTAGGCGCAGGTTTTCAGGACCTGGCACGAAATAAAAAAAGCAGTTACGGCATCAATACGAATTACGGAAGCTATGCATTGTACAATGAAGTAGTAAAGCAACAACCGGATTTCTTTCATTCGCCTGAATATATTGAAACAGACGCTAACTTTCGCATCAAAACCAGCAAAACAGGCATGCTGAAATTTTATACCAATTATGGTTACAATCACACCGGCATGCGCAATGCGAATATCGACAGTAGTGATCTTGTGTCGTCATTTGAAACAAGGGGGCGGAATCTGTATGCAAATCTATCTTATCGCGAATCATTATCACCCGGCTGGAAGATCGATGCCGGGCTTGCATACAATTACAACAAACAGATCATAACCAATAAACTGGAAGATGGCAATAACAGCCAGTTGTTTATTCCATATTTTCCGTTCAATAATCAGAATAACACACTTAATTCCATTTCTAATTTTGCCCAGGCCAGAATGGTATTTACAAAAATGCTTACTCATAATCAGGCTTTGCGCTTTGGCGCCGAACATTTTTACAACAGGGACGATTACCATTCCAATGATACGTTTACAACATTAAAAGATGATCTGACAGCCCTGTTTGCAGAAGCTGATGTATACGTAGCAAAAAATATTGCTGCAAAAATCGGGGCCCGGGCAGAATATTCGTCGCTGTTGAAAAAAATGAATTGGGCCCTACGCCTAAGTTTTGCGTACCGGTTTAATGATGGGGGACAGGTGAACCTGGCTTATGGAGTTTTTTATCAAAAACCGGAGTTGATCTATCTTATTCAAAACCGTGCACTCGAATCCGCTCAGGCTACACATTATATCATCAATTACCAGAAAAAAGCAAACAACCGTCTTATAAGGGTTGAAGCATACTACAAAAAATATAAAGACCTGGTGACCACAACACCAGTAACTGCAAACGATGGGAGCGGTTTTGCAAAAGGAATTGAATTATTCTTTAGAGACAAAAGAACATTCAAAAATTTTGATTACTGGATCACTTATACCTGGCTCGATACAAAAAGGAAATTTCTTAATTATCCATATGCCTTGCAGCCAAATTTTGCAACGCCGCATACTGCATCTCTTGCTATAAAAAGGTTTTTTCAGGACATTAATCTCAGTGCGAATCTTTCTTATACGCTGGCAACGGGCCGTCCATACTACAATATACAATACGATGCAGCCGGCAAGCTTGCGGTGCTGGATCAGGGAACTGCGGCCATGTACAATCAAATGAATGTAAGTTTTGCTTATCTGTTTAATCTATTCAAAAAATGGAGGAACAGGGATTTCTCGGGTATTGGCTTCGGCGTCAATAATGTGTTTGGGACAAAACAGGTGTTTGGATACAACTATAGTTACAATCGTCTTTACAAAATGGCCATCACGCAACCGGCGCCACGCAGCTATTACGTCGGTTTGTTTATGTCGTTTGGGATTGACCGCCGCGATGATTTTATTAATGAAAAATTATGATAACGATATTATTAACCAAAAAATAAAAAAATGAAAAGAATATTTTTATTGATCACGGCAATAATGCTGCTATGCCTCACTGTTCATGCACAGGATGTTTATACACAACAAATGCAAACTGCCCTTGCAAAGCTTGATAATGCAAAAACCGTTAAAGATTATCAGTTACTGGCAGGAATTTTTTCACGTATGGCAGATGCACAAAAAGATAAATGGCTTCCTTACTACTATGCAGCTTTTTGCAACGCAAAGATCGGTTGGCTGAAACAAAACGACGACCCTGATAATATTGAACCATTTGCCAGCAAGGCAGCCGACGAAATAAAAAAAGCCGGGACGCTCATCGATACGGCAAAACAGAAAAAAGAATTGTCTGAGCTCTATTGTATACATATGATGCTGAACCAGGCGCGGGTATTTATCAATCCACAAACTTATGGGCGTCAGTATGGACCTGCGGCGTTTAATTACTTACAATTGGCCAAACAAGCTGATCCGGATAATCCGCGCATGCTTTACCTGCTTGGCTGGCAAAAATTTGCAACGCCTAAAATGTGGGGTGGCGATAAGGCGCTGGCAAAGCAGTTACTGACAAACGCAAAACAAAAGTTGGCTGGCGAACCATCCCAGGGGCTTGACCCACATTGGGGGAAAATGGAAGTGGAGGAAATTCTTGGGCAGTTAAAATAAAAACAAAGCGGCCATTTCTTTATTTTGAGATGGCCGCTTTTATTGGCTTTCTCTACTGTTACTACTTAAGAAGGCCATTGCAATAAGTTAAGTAATAATAAACGGGGAAGCGGGTATGTGTAGAAAGATTTCCCCTTTTTAGAGTTGAATACAAGTAAAAATGCCTACTACACTATATCTTGTATAAAATGATTTATATTATAGAAAGTTTATTTGAAAATACAAAGGCTGGAATAAATCCAGCCCTAATTTACTACAAAATTTCACACGCCTTATCATTCCATAATGATAAAATTAACTAGGTAAAAAGTCTCCGAGGACGGAAAATTGAAATACCAGGAGATTGGAAGAGGCGCTGGAAAAATCATTTCTTTTATAAGCCACTATAATGTTTATAGAAATTTATATGCCGCATAAAATTATGGGCTATTAACAATACACTGGAAAGCCCTTTTATGTAATACGGATACGTACATTTAGTTTTTATTTTTTGCACTTTTAATGTCTAAATGGTTATAGTTTGATGCGCAATTACCATCCCGGGAGTTAATCAGTAGTATAAAAAATTATTGCCGAAACAGCTCAATGTCTCCGGTAAACTTCACATCTTCGCCTACCACGAGATCCCCCGCCTCGTTCAGTAAATGAAAATTCAAGCCAAAATCTTTTCGCCTGATCTTTCCACTCACTTCAAACCCAACTCTTCTTTCGCCAAACCTTCCCGTGCCTGCTCCTGTAAATAGCACATCCAAT
>NZ_JBJMLX010000426.1:0-31230 GCF_045805085.1 Niastella sp. | reverse complement strand
TCGGTCTTTAACTGGGTATTCAGTTCAATATTGGTTTTGCTGAGATCGCCCCCCTGTTGTTTCAGTTTCCAGGCCAGGTGCGGGATCAACCGGGGAACGGTACCGCGCGTAGCGTTGAGCGGTTCGCTTAATGCATCGGCAATTTCTTTTTGGGTGAACACTTTGTCTTTGGCAAACTGTTGCAGCCAGCGGTTACGTTCCTGCATAATACGATCGTTGTGTTTGCCCATTACCAACGTCGATGGGCGGTTGGGGATAATAGAAAGGGCGGTGATCTCGGCCAGGGACAGGTGATCGGGATTCTTTTTAAAGTAAAGAATAGATGCTGATTTCACTCCTTCAATGTTGCCACCATAGGGTACCAGGTTCAGGTACAATTGCAGTATTTCGTTCTTGCTGTATTTGTGTTCCAACTGCAGAGCCCGGAATATTTCAATAAACTTATTGAAATACGTTCTGCTTTTGGGCTCCAGGGCGCGGGCCACCTGCATAGTGATGGTGGAGGCGCCTGAAGTACGCTTCCAGCGAAAAATGTTTTTGATAAAGGCACGGCCAATGGCCATGGCATTAATACCGGGATGGCGGTAAAAATACTTGTCTTCTTTTTCGATAATAGTTTTGCGCAACAGCGGCGAGATCTCTTCCAGCTCTGTTTTCATGCGCCATTTCTCATCTTTGGTAAGAAAGGCATGCAATACTTCACCTTTGCTATCGGTAATAATGGTAGAGTATTCGATGTTATCGGGCAGCGGGAATACCCAGTTAAGTGAGAAGAATAAAATGATAGCAATAAAAATAGTAAGTAATAGCCGTTTACTCCATTTATAGGCAACCTGTGCATAACGGTGGCGCGGGCGCCAGGTTATTATACGGGTAACAAACTGCTGTATGGCTTTTCTGTCTGGGGTTTTCATGTGTGTTAGTTCACTTGTTCAGGTGGTAAAAGCACTTTAATAACAAATTAACATGTGGGAGAATAAATTGATTGTAACTTTCGGTTACAATTTCAACTCTATGGCTTTGTCAAGCCTTCCCCCGTAGTTTCCTTGCTAATTTCCGGTTTTCTTTCTATCAACAAAAGGAACATTCCAATATTTAATTCCTTTTTGTATTTTAACGCCCTCAACCCACTCTGGATTGTTATCTGGAATTGGTTTAGGCCTAACCACGCTAATACTTTTAACCCGATATGCGTAAGCAATTGATCGCCTTGATTACAATAGGCGTTTGTGTGCTATCAATGATAGCCGCCTGTAATCGTAGCGCCGTTTCTCTCAGTTATACCAATGCCAAAGGTGAAGTACAATCCCTCGGTAACCTGGTATTCCGCTTTGATAAATCCCTTGTTCCTGATTCTTTGTTGAACAACTGGGATTCCACTGACTATATTTCATTCGAACCAAAAATTGCCGGCCGTTTTCGTTGGGAACGTCCTGATGAACTGGTGTTTTCGCCCGCACAACCGCTGTCGCCTGCTACCAGTTATACCGCAAAGCTGTCTGGCGATCTGCTCGACCATAGTAAATATGGCAAGCTCGAGAAAGGCGAGGAGATCAGTTTTTTCACGCCTTACTTACAACTGGACAATACCAACGTAACCTGGATGCTGCCCGATCAGCATTCCACCAGCGCGTACCCACAGGTTGATCTGTATTTTAACTATGCTATCAGTCCTGCTACCATTAAGGATAAAATGAACCTGGAAGTAGGCGGCAAGCCGTTGAAGTATAGCATCATTACAGAGGGCCCCGACAGCCGCATTTCGCTGCGCGTGGCTGGTTTGAAGCTGGAGGATAAAGACCTCGAGGCTAAAGTAACCTTTGATAAAGGACTGATACCCGATGGAGGCGTGAATGGCACCAAAGATGCGATCGAGAACAAAGTGTTCATTCCTTCTCCTTATAATCTTACTATTAATGATGTACGGGCCGAACACGATGGATTAACCGGAACAGTGTTTGTGCGTACCAGTCAGCAGGTGGTAATGGAAAATCTCGCTTCTCTTATTCGGTTTGAACCTGCGGTAAAGTTTTCGGTTCAGCAAACGGAAGATGGCTTTACCATAAGCAGCGAGAATTTTGATGCTGATAAAAGTTATGTGCTGAATATAAACAAAGGAGTGCGTGGCCGTATCGGCGGCGTATTGCGCGAACAGTATAGTAATAACGTGGTATTTGGGGAACTGGAACCTTCGTTAAGTTTTGCAAACAGCAAAGCGGTGTACCTGAGCGCGCTGGGTAATCAGAATATTGAAGTGCGCATTACCAATGTGCCCAAGGTAAAGGTGATTATATCAAAGATCTACGAAAGCAACCTGTTAACGGCGCAGCGTTATGGCTATAGTCCGAAAGATTCAAGAGGTAACAGCGAAGGAGAAGATGGAGAATACTATGGCGGCGATTATGAAGACAACAGCGATCTGGCGTTGGGTGATGTGATCTATGAACAGGAGATCGATACACGTTCGTTACCAAAATATGGCAACAGCCGGTTGTTTACATTTAATGTAGAAGACAAGCTGCCCGATTTCAAAGGTATTTATCACATCAAGCTGCGGTCGGCTACTGATTACTGGGTGAGCGATAGCCGTTTCATCTCCAAATCAGACCTGGGTTTAATTGCCCGCGAAGGAAAAGATAAACTGTTTGTATTTGCCAACTCTATTAAAACGGCTCAACCGGTGAACGGCATGAACGTAGTGGTGTATGGCAACAACAACCAGGTGCTGGGCACCGGCGCTACCAATGCAGACGGCGTTGCTGAGGTTGCTTTTTCGCGTAAGGAGTTTGCCGGGTTTAAACCTGCGATGATCATTGCCAAAACAGCCAATGATTTCAACTACCTGCCGTTCAGCAGCACCAGGGTAAATACTTCCAGGTTCGACGTAGGCGGTAAACACGGCAATAGTACAGGGCTGGATGCCTTTATATATGCAGAACGCGATATTTACCGTCCGGGTGAAAAAGTAAATTTCTCTGTTGTTTTGCGTGACCGTCAGTGGAAATCGCCTGGCGAACTGCCGGTAAAAATGAAGTTCCTGTTACCAAACGGTAAGGAGTTAAAGAACTTCCGCAAAACATTGAATACACAAGGCGCTGCTGATGGGGATGTGGATATTTCCGAAGCAGCTATAACCGGCAGTTATACGCTGGAAGTATATACGTCGAACGACGTACTGCTGGGCAGTAAGAATTTCAGCATTGAAGAATTTGTGCCCGATCGCATTAAGGTAACCGCTAAACTGGATAAGCCTTACCTGGAACCTGCGCAGAGCGCACACCTGGCCATCAATGCCGTAAACTTTTTTGGACCGCCTGCCGCCAATCGTAATTACGAAGCAGAGATCCAGGTGAGCTCCATCAACTTCAATCCAAAGAAATACGACACCTATAATTTCAGCATAGAAAACCAGGGACTGTCGTTTGATAAAGTGGTGAAAGAAGGCAGCACCGATGATAATGGTAATGCCAGTGAATTGTACGAAGCGCCTGCTTTGTTTGCGAACAAAGGATTGTTGCAGGCTACTTTCTATGCAACCGTTTTTGATGAAACAGGCCGGCCGGTAAGCCGCAGCGCCACTGCCAATATTTATACCCAGAAGATGTTCTTTGGTATAGGCAGCGATGGGTACTGGTACTATCCGCTGAACCAGATGGTGAAATTTCCGCTTATTGCGCTGGATAAAGATGAGCATGTACTGAATGGCGCCCGCGCCTCGGTAAAAGTGATCAAACATGAATACCGTACTGTGATCTCAAAAAGCGGTAGTTATTTCAAATATGAATCACAGAAGGATGATAAAGTAGTGGCTGAGCAGAACATTGCTATCAGTGGTGAAAACAGCACCTATTCATTTGTGCCCCGTTCACCCGGTCAGTATGAACTGCAGGTGGCCATTCCGGGCTCAGAAAGTTATGTAAGCAAAAGCTTCTATAGCTATGGCTTCTGGGGTGGTGAAAACTCTTCGTTTGAAGTAAACACGGAAGGTAATATCGACATCGAGGCTGATAAATCTTCTTACGAAGCAGGCGAGAACGCCAAACTGTTGTTCAAGACCCCGTTCAGCGGCCGCATGCTGGTTACCCTGGAAACAGATAAAGTGGTTTCTTACCAATATGTAAATGTAGACAACAGAACGGCATCGGTTGATCTGAAAATGACAGCCGATCATTTGCCAAACGTGTACGTAACCGCCACGCTCATTAAACCGCATGATGTTAGTGAAATACCATTAACAGTAGCACATGGGTATAAAAGTTTGAAAGTAGAAGAGAAGAGCCGTAAAATAAATGTAGAGATCGTAGCGCAAAAATCGGTTCGTTCACGCACACACCAAAAGGTGACCGTAAAAGCAGCTCCCAACAGCTTTGTTACGTTGGCCGCTGTTGACAATGGCGTGTTACAAATAACAGATTTCAGAACACCTGATCCGTACAACCATTTTTATGCCGCCAGGGCATTGGAAGTAAACGGATATGATCTGTATCCGCTGTTGTTCCCCGAGTTAAAAGCTACGCTGAGCAGCACGGGTGGTGACGGTGAACTGGAAATGAGTAAACGCACCAATCCCATGCCGGCCAAACGGTTCAAGATCGTTTCTTACTGGAGCGGTTCAACCAAAACCGGTGGCAGCGGGGAAGCGGAGTTTGAATTTGATATTCCCCAATTCAGTGGAGAAGTACGGTTGATGGCCGTTGCTTATAAAGATGAAAGTTTTGGTAGCGGCGAAACCGCTATGACCGTAGCCGACCCATTGGTGTTGAGCACTGCATTGCCGCGATTCTTAAGTCCGGGCGATACTGTAACCGTGCCGGTTACTATTACCAATACCACCAAAGGTTCTACCACAGCAACCGCTACCCTGAATGTGAGCGGTCCGCTGAACGTACTGGGCGATAAACAACAATCAGTTTCCCTCAACAGCAACAGCGAAGGCCAGGCCATCTTTCAGGTAGTGGCATCGCCTGCGGTGAGCACCGGTAAAGTAAAAGTGGAAGTACAGGGACTGGGTGAGAAGTTCACCGATGAAACCGAGATCAGTGTTCGTCCTGCTTCTCCGTTGCAGGTAGTAACAGGTAGCGGTTCGTTCACCGGCGGTAATGCACAACGTCTCAATATTCCGCTTAATGATTTTCTGCCTAACAGCACCGATTACCAGTTGGTAGTAAGCCGCAGCCCGGCGCTGGAGTTGGGTAAACAATTGCGGTACCTGGTTTCTTATCCGTATGGTTGTACGGAACAAACCGTATCAACCGCCTTCCCGCAATTATATATTGGTGATCTGGCCGATCAGTTACATACCAATGAAGGAGGCAAATCAACTGCCAACTACCATGTTCAGGAAGCCATTCGCAAGATCAAGTTACGCCAGTTGTACAACGGCGCTATCACTTTATGGGATGGCGAAGGCACTGAAGACTGGTGGGCCACCATTTATGCGGCGCACTTCTTACTGGAGGCGCAGAAAGCCGGATTTGAAGTAGATAAGAATGTTTTGAATGGTATTCTCAACTACATGAACAATAAGTTGAAGAACAAAGAAACCGTTTTATACTACTACAATAGAGACCAGAAAAAAAAGATAGCTCCTAAAGAAGTGGCGTACAGTTTATATGTGCTGGCGCTGGCTGGTAAACCCAATGTAAGCGCCATGAACTATTATAAGGCTAATCCCATGGTGTTGAGTCTTGACTGTAAATACCTGTTGAGTGTGGCGTATGCAGTGGCTGGTGATAAAGCGAAATTTAAAGAGCTGTTGCCTTCTTCGTTTGCCGGCGAGGAATCGGTTGCACAAACCGGCGGCAGTTATTATTCCGACATTCGCGATGAATCTATTGCGCTGAATGCCTTACTGGATGCCGATCCTTCCAATGTGCAGATACCAGTGATGGCGAAACATGTGGCTGATAAAATGAAACAACGTTACTGGTACAGCACGCAGGAATGTGCGTTCAGCTTCCTGTCGCTGGGCAAAATGGCCCGTGCCGCCAGCAAGGCTACCGTAAGCGCCGAGGTAAAAGTAAATGGCAAAACAGTAGGCAGTGTATCAACCAGTCCGCTGAAGTTAACCGCCAAACAATTAGGTGGAACCAATATAGATATTACATCAAAAGGCGAAGGCCGCCTGTATTATTACTGGCAAAGCGAAGGCATCAGCGTAAGCGGTGCTTATAAGGAAGAAGATAGCTACATTAAAGTACGCCGTCGCTTCTTTGATCGCTATGGCCGGGCGGTTGATGGCAATACGTTCACGCAAAACGACCTGGTAGTGGTTCAGATCACCCTGGAAAAATCGTACAGCGGTGATGTGGATAATATCGCTATCAGCGATATTCTTCCGGCCGGGTTTGAAATTGAGAACCCCCGTACCAAAGAAATTCCGGGTATGGAATGGATCAAGGATGCCGCCACGCCTACGGCGCTGGATGTACGCGACGATCGTATTAATTTGTTTGACAATCTGGGAAGCAGCCGCAAAACGTATTACTATGCCGTACGTGCCGTATCGCCTGGTAATTACCGAATGGGACCTGTAAGCGCAGAAGCCATGTATAATGGTGAATACCATTCGTATAATGGTGGTGGGGTGATACGGGTGAATAAGAAGTAGGATAATAGTTGACAGGTTGACAAGTTAACAAGGGCGGGCTTTCTTAAAGGAAGCCCGCTCTTGCTTTTAAAAGCGAATTTGTAAGGTTTTCCCGATATTTGTTTATACCCATACCACAAAATGTCGGCGCCGCTACTACAAATAAATAATCTGCAGGTTGATTTTGTTACCGAGATCGGCACCACCACCGCCGTAAAGGATATCTCCATTACGGTGAACCGCGGTGAAATTGTGGCTATTGTGGGCGAATCGGGTTCCGGTAAATCGGTTACTTCATTATCGATCTTACAGCTGTTACCCAAGCCACCGGCCAGGTATACCAATGGCGAAATTCTGTTTTCTGCGGGTGAAGAAGCACCGGTAAACCTGTTATCGCAAACGCCGGATCAGATGCGTTCCATTCGCGGCAACCAGATCGCGATGATCTTCCAGGAACCCATGACTTCCCTGAACCCGGTATTTACCTGTGGTCACCAGGTACAGGAAGCATTGCGGTTACATTTGAAGATCGGTAAAAAAGAAGCTCACCAAAAAACGATCGACCTGTTCAACCGGGTAAAGCTGCCCAATCCCGAACAATTGTTCCGTCGTTACCCGCATCAATTAAGCGGCGGACAAAAACAACGCGTGATGATCGCCATGGCCATGAGTTGTGAACCTTCGTTGCTGATCTGTGATGAACCCACCACGGCCCTGGATGTTACAGTGCAAAAGACCATTCTTCAACTGATAAAAGAATTGCAGCAGACCCAGCAGATGGGCGTTATTTTCATTACGCACGACCTGGGTGTGGTGGCTGAAGTAGCTGACCGGGCAGTGGTGATGTACCGCGGTGAAATTGTAGAAAGCGGACCGGTGGCCAGTATATTCAGCAATCCGCAACATCCCTATACAAAAGGCTTGCTGGCCTGCCGGCCGGTATTACACCCCAAAGGGGAACGGTTGCCGGTTGTAAGTGATTTCCTGGAAAATAACCGGCCGTTTGATGTAAGCCGTTATACGCAGGTTGCTGAACCGCCAGTTGAAATAAAAGAACCTGATACCACCGTAAAGCAACCCTTTATACAGGTATCGCGACTGAATGTATGGTTCCCTTCCAAAACAAACCTGTTTGGTAAACCGGTTGATTATGTAAAGGCCATCGACAACATCCGGTTTGAGATATACAAGGGCGAAACGCTCGGACTGGTAGGTGAGTCGGGTTGTGGTAAAACAACCCTTGGCAGAACCTTGCTGGGATTGATCCAACCCACTTCCGGTTCGGTTCGTTATGATGGTACTGATCTGGCAAAGGTGGATGCTCAAACCATGAAGGAAATGCGGAAAAACATCCAGATCATTTTCCAGGACCCCTATTCTTCGCTGAATCCGCGGTTAACTATCGGGTCGGCCATTGCAGAACCATTGAAAGTACACAATATCATTACCACCCCTGCGCAAAGGAAAGACAGAGTGGTGGAGCTGCTTGAAAAAGTAAATCTGAAAGCAGAACATTTTCACCGGTATCCGCATGAGTTTTCCGGTGGTCAACGGCAACGCATCGTAATTGCCCGGGCGCTGGCATTGAATCCTGATTTTATTGTTTGTGATGAATCGGTTTCTGCACTGGATGTTAGTGTACAGGCGCAGGTGTTAAACCTGTTGAATGACTTAAAAGCTGAAATGGGTTTTACTATTGTTTTTATCTCCCACGATCTGTCGGTAGTTCGCTATATAAGCGATCGTATTATGGTAATGAATAAAGGTAAAATTGAAGAAATTGGGGAAGCAGAGCAGGTTTATTTTCATCCTCAAAAAGAATATACCAGGCAGTTAATAGCTTCCATTCCTAAAGGTATTCAAGCATAATTACATACAGCTATCCCTTAGCATTTTCATATATACTTCTCCTTTTTCTCTTGCAAATTGAATATTACGCTCCGGTATTTCATCGGCATTGCCATAAAACCGGATGGCTTTGTGCACCTGGTCTTCGCGTAACAAATGCAGCATGGGGTATATTGACCGGTTGGTGTAATTGGCGGCATCATCGGGTGCGCTGCCTTCAAACTGGTATTGCGGATGAAAGGTGGCCAGCTGGTAAACGCCTTCGTAACCTTTTTGCTGTAACAGTTTTTCGGCAAATGAAACAAATTCCAGGTAGCTATCAAATTCTGTAAAATACTCAGGAAAGATCAGCAGGGTGGTGGCGATGTCTTTGTTCGCATCCAGGCGTTTGCATTCTTTCAGCAAAGCATTGCGGGCATCGGTGCGGGTTACCCCATGCTCCACCTGGTAATGGACGGTATTGTTTTTAAACTCCCGGTTCGCAAACGGACAGAAGTTCAGGCCTATTACCACTGATTGGATCCATTTCTTTGTTTGCTCAATGATTTGCTGATCATTTACCATGGGGTAAAGGTAGTTGATAAGTTGGCAAGTTAACTGGTTAACTCGTCAACTTATCAACTCGTCTACTAATCTCGATACCGCTGGCTCTTCACCATTTCCGATAAATAATTTCTATACAAACTATACGACCGTGCATCATAGAATACCGATGCGCTGCCGCGGCGGGCGTATAACATTTCCTTCAATATTTTCTGCAACTGCTCTTTTATGGGTTTATCGTTGTCGAGTTTGCGGTCTTCTTCCACGGAGGTAAAGTCGTCGTTCTCTACATCGATGGCATCCGGTTTTTCAGGTTGCATGCCTACTGTAGCCACGTTCCAGGTGATATCATCGCGCATGCGTTTGTATTTAAAGAAATACACATAGCCCTTTTTATTTTCATAGGCCACGGGCAGTTTATCGAGGTAGATCAGCGTATCGAGTTTGTTGTAATTGTCGAGCGGTTTTGCGATCAGGCTTCGGGCAATTTCCAGTTGGGTTTTGTACTGTTTGGGAAATTTGTCAAGCAATTTAATGCTTTCCAGGTCGGTATACAATTCGCTGCGATACAGGTCTGCTTTTGCATATTGGGTGAACAGTGAATCCGGCATCTTGTATTTGTTCCGCAATAACAGGATGAATGTATTATAGCGCAACCGCCTGTCCTGCGTGGTTTGCAATTGGTCAAAAAAAGTTTTCACGCCCGGGTTCTTATTATAAAACGGCAAAAGCAGGATGGCGTACCGGTCTAACTCTGTATTGCCGGCATCGGAAATAGCTTCATCTCCGTCGTCATCATTGGCATAAGGCGATACAGCGGGGGATTCTTTACGGATGGCCATTTCCATTTTAGCCTTGTTCTCTTTAGCCAGTTGTTTTTTTAATAATTGTTTGGCTTCGAGATAGAGTTTTGGAAAACTGGTTTCATAATCTGCCGCTTTTAAATAACCGCTGTCGACCATCGTTTCCAGTAAGTTCATTACCTCATCCTCGTAGTCATCAATATTCATTAACTGCAGCAGGTCGGGGAACAGCTCTTTTGTAAGCGATAAGGTGTCGAACAGGGGCGCCCAACGACCATAGTCGCTCTTACTGCCGGTTCCTGGCACGGCGGTAATATCAACAGTCACCGAACTCACCCGCGACGGGCGTGCATAGGAGTAATCATCGTCCATGATCGGTGGTTCCTGCAATACCAGGTCTTTAAATGCCAGGAACGATGCTTTGGTGCGCTGGTTCAGCAAGGCGTTCAGGATGGCCGATTGCCAGTCTGCCGTATCTTTTACTTTCCAATATAATTTTTGCAGGTAGGTGGTAATGCTGGAATCTTTGAGCCGGCCCAGGCTTTCAATGAAATATCTTTTCAGCACCAGGTAGTCTTTCATTTTCCAGTTCAACAAATCAATGGCTTTTTTAAGCAATGGTACATCCAGTGAATCGAACCCTATCTGGTATATTGATTTACGCGCTCGTTTAACCGCCAGTGAATCCCTGCTGAACAGGTCTTTCATAAACCGGTCGGTTTTCCTGGTAAACAACGATTCGCCCTTGAGGGTATCTATGGGTTTAAAACTGCTGAAGAAACTGGCCAGCAACGCGCTTTGTTTGGTCAGCGTATCGGTTAATGTGGAGATGCTGAAGAAATGCCCATTGTTGTAAAACAGTTTTGCAATGATCAGCCGGCTGCTGTTGGTGTCGGTTAGCTGAATATCGCGGCATTGCATGCCATTGGGCAGCCGGTATTGTTTGTTTTGTTTTATAATGAACGTACTGTCGTTGAACCAGGTGCTAACCGCTGCGTTCTTCCAAAGTTTAGCGCTGTCTTTTTTATAAGCGTAAGGCGGCACTTTGAAATGCATGACCAGTATTTTTTCCCCAATGGTATCATTGCCTATGAGGCGGATGCCAAAGGTGGGGAGGTTGTAATCGTCCGGATCATCTTCAGTACCACCATTCGATAATTGCAACAATTCCTGCATGCCGGCCGATTCCTCTTTTTTATCGGAGCTTGAATAGATCGGCGATGTAACGGTTACATACAGCGTGGTATCGGTACGAGGAGTGGGGGCCGGGTAAATATAGGGGGTAATGGAAAATGATTGCAGGAAATGCTGGGTATTGGGGTTGTCGGTTTTGTAACTGGCAATAACGGCATAATATACGGGCCCCTGGATCACATATTTTACGCTGCTGAAGCTGCCGTCTTTGTGTTTGAATTTACTTTCCAGGGCGGGATAGCCGTTTACAGTTGTAAAATGATGGCTGAGTTGTTTGTCGATAAAATCAGAATAGCCATAGCTTTCATCCATCAGGTTCAAATCAAAACTGTCTTCTTCAATAAATGAATAATTGTGCAGGTTGGCTTTCATAATGAGGTAACTGTTGCCGCTTGCTGCATCATAAGCCGCGTATTCCAGCCTGTCTGTACCAAAGCTATTGTCTTTTAACAGGGCGGGCGTGTGGGGCATTTGTACACTGAAACCGCCGGTGGATGGTTGCCAGGTTTGCCAGCCGGTGGAGGTGTATTCCTTCAGGTGTATAGAACCAAAGAATTCCTGGGCTTCATTGCCGCTGACCACATATTCGCCATTGCCGCTCATTTTAAACAGAACGACCTCAAAGGGAGTAACGAAGATCTGATAATGCTGATTGTCGCCCCGGCGGGTGCGATTGATGACATCGAGCCCCTTGTAGCCGTTTTTAGTAAGGGGCGTTTTCTTTATGATCTTGCCGGGAATGTTTTCATAGAGAAGGCTGTCCACTTTTTTAAGCACCATGTCACTACCATGCTCCCACGAAAGGCTGTTGGTTTTTATGCGGGTAACCATATAATAGGCGCCGTTCACCATGTCGGCATACTGAACAACATCCAGTCCGTTCCAGTCGGTAAAGCGATAGAACTTTTTGCCGGGGATGGAAACGGTGTAAAACCCATCGTCGCACGTTTGGGTGGTGAAGGGGGAGTTGATCCTGATCCTGTCGACGGTTTCTTTTTGCAGGCTGTTGCGATCGTCCATGCGAACGGGACGCATGGTATAGCCTTTTTGTCGCAATAATTCAATTACGCCGCGTTTGCCTGGTAAATGGGCGGCGCCCACGCCTACAAACAACGACATTTTTTGGATGATGGAATCAATGGAGTTGGCTTGTATTTCGTTGCGTTTGTATAAGAATTTTTCCTGGAAGGCATCGGAGAAAACGGTGAGGCTTTCCAGCGAGTCGAGGAGGTCAAGATCGCCCTTGCGGTAGGCGTCTTCAACTTTTTTAGGATTGGTCATCATGCCTTCATAGTCATAACTTCTTCTTTTTTTGTTCTGATCGCGCAGCATGGCTTTGTAAGCTTCCATCACCAGCTTTTCGCTTTCCTGAAAGTTTTCTACGCCGCTTACCCGTTTGCCCAGTTTTTTACCGGTTTGAAAAATGTACATGTCGAGGAAGGTGTCTTCCTCAAAATCCTCGGACCTTTGGCCATCCGTTCGATACAGCATACCGTTTATCATGGAGGGCTCTACGGCCAGAGCGGCTTTTATGGATTCTTCGTACCGGTCTATGGCAAAGGTGGTTATGCGCATATGGTCTGTTGGCCATTCCCAGCGGTTGGCGGCGTACAGGTTTGCCAGACTGGCGCCTCCGCGGCGATTACTGCCACGGAAAAAAACGGATTGGCTGTAATCGTCCTGCCAGCTTTCGGGATTGGTTTCCAGCGCCACTACATCGGCGCTTTTGATGGCGGTGTAGAACGAATCCCCCAGGTGAAAGGCCAGTTTATCGCTTACATGCATGGTGCCAAACAGATACGATGGCTTTTTAAGACCATTACCACTGATCTCCCACAACAGGCTGGGATATTTTTTGGGGCCTGGTTTGGGAACAACCGGCGTTAGATGAGGTGGCAGGGGCGCAATTTTGGGATTATGGGCAGGCTGTTGCGCCATGGATGGCAAAAAAATAGCCAACAACAGGACGGGCAGCAAAGAGATAGGTTTTCTCATACTCGTTCAATAATTAAATGACCGGTGACTGTTTTGAAAATGCCGGGCGTTACTGGTATTTTAAAGGCGCGAACAATTGAGGTAATAGTTGTGGTACTTCTTCTCCCTAAATTTCGTAATAATATGCCAAATGTTAGCAGAGAATACACCAATGGAAGTTGTTAAATTAGACGGGGCCTGTCATATGACCGATTTTTAAATTTGGGTTCGGGTTCTTTTTTAATTACCTTTGCCGGCTCGAATTTGAGCCTTACATGATGTCAAACCTGGTGCCGTAAGACCTCGTTTGTCGGAATTAGCCCCCGATGTACCCTGTTCTTACTCCCTCCATGTTCGTTATCATGTGGCTTTATTATAACAGTCAAAATAACACATGAAACTTTCACAGTTCCGGTTCGATTTACCACTTAACCTTATTGCCCAACACCCTACAAAGAAGCGTGAAGATGCCCGTTTAATGGTTGTGCATCGCAGCACTGGCCAGATTGAGAATAAACACTTCCGCGACATCATGGATTATTTTGATGACAAGGACGTGTTCGTAGTGAATAATACCAAGGTGTTCCCAGCCCGGATGTATGGAAGAAAAGAGAAAACGGGGGCAAAAATTGAGGTGTTCCTGTTGCGTGAATTAAATAAACCAAACCGGTTGTGGGATGTAATTGTGGACCCTGCCCGTAAAATTCGCGTTGGTAATAAATTATATTTTGGCGAGAACGATGAGCTGATCGCTGAAGTAATTGATAATACCACCTCACGTGGAAGAACCATCCGCTTTTTGTGGGATGGTACCGATGAAGAGTTCCGCAATATGCTGGAATTCCTGGGCGAAACTCCGTTGCCCAAATACATCAAACGCAAACCTGAGGCTGAGGATAAAGAGCGCTATCAAACCGTATATGCAAAGCATGAAGGAGCTGTGGCAGCGCCTACTGCCGGTTTACACTTCAGCATTGAGCTTATAAAAAGACTGGAAATTAAGGGTATTCGCTTTGCCGAGGTAACCCTGCATACCGGTTTAGGCACCTTCCGCCCCATAGAAGTGGAAGACCTCAGCAAACACAAGATGGATGCCGAGTACTACAAGATCGATGACCTTTCCTGTAAAGTAGTGAATAAGGCTATCGAGGGCAAACACCGCATTTGTTCGGTAGGTACTACCACCATGCGGGCTATTGAAAGCTCTTACACTGCTGAAAAGCTGTTGAAACCGTCTGAGGGCTGGACAAACATTTTCATTCACCCGCCCTACCAGTTCAACATTGCCGATTCACTGGTAACCAACCTGCACCTGCCTAAAACCAGCTTGCTGATAATGGTATGCGCTTTTGCCGGTTACGACCTGGCTATGGAAGCGTACAGAAAAGCCATCAAGGATAAATACCGTTTCTTCAGCTATGGAGATGCGATGTTGGTTATCTAAGCCGGCAGAAGGCAGACGGCAGAAGGCAGAGATGGACTCGCGAACTTTGAGTAATCAATATAAATAGTACAAGCCGGCAACCTGGTAAAGGTTGCCGGCTTTTTTTATAAGTTATGGATACAGTGGCTGTATTTCTTTCTGCCGTCTGCCTGCTCTCTTTCAACGTTTAAATTTAAAGGTATACGTACGGCTACCATTATAGATAAAAGCCTTGAAACGATCGGTGCCGGTGAACTGCATGTCGTCAAAATACTCCGAGATCACATGCTGTGTTTGAGCATCTACAACAGTAATAAAAAGGCTTTGCTGTTTTTCATCGCCCTGGTAGTCACGTCTGATGTCCCAGCTGCCAAAGTACACGTCGCCATTGTTACTGGTATAAGTGACGTCTCCATTTGAATCAAATGCAAAACGGCCGCTTGTAAAGGCAGGGGAATAACTGCTGCCAATGCCGAAATTGTTTACATCATATAACTCCCAGGTACCACCGGGAAGGCGCTTTTCGTATCTTTTCAAAAAGTCCTTGCTGCAGCCGGCGAGGAAGAAAAGTATAATGGGGATGAATGTAAAGTAGAGCTTTTTCATATTTCAAGGTTTTGATGTTAGCGTTTCTCCTGGTATAGAAATATGTTTTCATAGAAGCTGGAATATACATAGGCTTTGAAATGACGGTCATCGAGAAACTCGATATGATCGTAATATTCGGATTTCCCATCCTGTGTAGTGGGGTTTGTTACCTTAATGGAAAGACTGTGTTTCTCTGTGTCATCATGATAATAGTGTTCCCATGTACCTGTATATACTTGTCCGCTTGTATCGATGTACTCGACGCGGCCACCCCTTCTGAAGGAAAGCGTGCCTTCAAAGTATCCTGACAAATTGATGTAGTAGGGCTTTGGTAGTCGTATAATTCCCAGTTTCTGCTGGTTAACAGGTTTTCAATGGGAGGAGGGAGTTTGTCTTTTTTACAGGCTGAGAGTAATAATAGGAAAGGAAGGAAAGTAAGGTAAATTTTTTTCATATTTGACAGGCTTTTGATTCACTAACAAAGTTGGTTGTATTGCAGCCCAAAGCGAATAGCCCGAATGGCCATTTAACTTAATATTCAGCCAATTCTGCGTGCTGGAAGGGAATTTACAAGCCGGGGAAAGAATGGCTGGCAATTCTAGAATCAAAAAAGTAAATTTGATTATAAGTAGCCATGTATGAAAAAACTACTCTCGCTTTCTGTAACCTTAATTTGCTTTGCCTTGATCACTTGCGCCCAAACCGTTATGCCGCTGTACCCCGATTCGGTCCCCAATTCAAAACCGGTACCCGATGAAGAAAAGGCGGATACGGGCACCTCGGGCAGGATCATGATCAGCAAGATCAGCCGGCCCACCCTCACCGTATACCTGCCCCCGAAAGAAAAAGCCAATGGCGCCGCCGTAATTGTAATACCCGGCGGTGGTTACCGGGCGGTGGCTGCGGTGCATGAAGGAAGCGAGGTGGCCAAACGATTTAACGATATGGGTGTAACTGCCTTTGTGTTGAAATACCGGTTACCCAGCGATGAAACTATGGTGAATAAGGAAATAGGGCCCGTACAGGATGCGCAACGGGCTATTCAACTGGTGCGTGAGCGGGCGAAAGAGTGGGGGATAGATAAGAACCGTGTTGGCATTATTGGATTTTCTGCAGGCGGACACCTGGCTTCTACCACCGGTACGCATTTTAATCACGCGTACATTGATGCCGGTAAGAAAGCCAACCTGCGTCCTGATTTTATGATACTGGTGTATCCCGTTATCAGTTTTGCCGACAGCATTTGCCATATGGGATCGCGGGACAATTTAATCGGTAAAGACCCTTCGCCTGAAAAGAAGAAAGAATACTCCAACGAATTGCAGGTAACTAAAAAAACACCGCCTACCTACCTGGTGCATGCCGAGGACGACAGCACGGTAAAAGTGCAGAATATGTTGTTGTTTGCTACCGCCCTGCAAAAGAACAAAGTGCCGTTTGATTTTTACCTGTACGAAAAAGGCGGTCATGGGTTTGGGTTAATCAATAAAACCAGTGAGGTGAAGTGGATGGACCTGGTGCAGGAGTGGATGACGAAAGGTGGATGGTTGAAGTAGGTTGCAGGTTGACCAGTTGAAAAGTTGATTAGTTAACGAGTTGACAAGTTAGTAAGTTCGTAAGTTATTGTGGTCTCAATAATGTAAAAGCCTGTATTATCTTGCATAATACAGGCTTTATTATTTAGTAGTGACTGCGCGAAATTCACGAGCTATTCACCATTCACGATTGACGATTCACGTTGGACTTACTCCAACCCAAACAACCCTTTGTTCAACAACTGCAGGGTTTGTGTTTTGTAAGAAGAAGGAACCAGCATAGATACGTTGTGCTTGCTGCCGCCATAGCTTACCATCCGCACGGGAATGGGGGTTAAGGCCTCGAACAGTTTGCTCAGGATATCCTTGGTTTGTGCAATTTCATTACCTACTACAGAAATGATGGTGTGGTCGTTCTCCACGCTGATGGTGCCAAATGGCTCCAGCTCTTTTACGATAGAAGTTAAATTACCACCATTGTCGATAGTTACCGATACAGCTACTTCAGAAGTAGTTATCATATCGATAGAAGTGCGGTATTTTTCAAACACTTCAAATATCTTTCTCAGGAAGCCATAAGCCAGCAGCATACGGCTACTCTTGATGTTGATAGTGATGATGCCATCTTTTGCGGCAACGGCTTTCACCCCTACGGAACCAGCTTCCTGGGTAATGGTTGTACCCAGCGCTTCAGGCGCCATCGTGTTCAGCAGTTTTACCGGCACCTTCTGTTGTTGGGCAGGCCAGATACAGGTAGGGTGTAAGATCTTGGCGCCGAAGTAAGCCAGCTCGGCTGCTTCTTCAAAGCTCAGTTGTTCAACCGGTACTGTTTTTTTAACGATACGGGGATCGTTGTTGTGCATCCCGTCGATGTCGGTCCAGATCTCACAAACAGAAGCATTCGCTGCAGCGGCTATCAGTGAAGCCGTGTAGTCGCTGCCACCGCGTTTCAGGTTATCAACCTCGCCACGAGAATTGCGGCAGATATATCCCTGGGTGATAAATAATTTTTTATCGCTGTTCTGTTGCAGAATGCGGTTCAGTTTTACCTTGATGGTGCTCAGCTGCGGTTCATCCTGTGCATCGATGGTCATGAACTCCAATGCCGGCAACAACATGTGGTCGATACCTTTTTCCTCGAGGTATACGCTGAATAATTTGGTTGACAGTAATTCACCTTGAGCCAGGATGTCCTTGCTCAGGGCTTCACTGAAAGATATCTTCAGAATGATGTTCAGAAATTCGAAGTGCTCAGCTACAATGCTCTTTGCCTTGGCGTACAGCTTGTCCGTCTTCACCAGTTCCTTTATAAACGACTGGTAGTGTGCTTCCAATGTATCGATCAATTGCTTGGCCTGCTCGCGGTTTCCGGAGGCCATCGCTTCGCCAATGGCTACTAAGGAATTGGTGGTGCCGCTTAATGCGCTCAACACTACAATTCTTGGCTCGCTGACGTCTTTGGTGATCAGTTGCGCTACCTGGTGCATCCGCTCGGGTTTGCCTACAGAGGTACCGCCAAACTTCATGATTTTCATCTGAGATATATTATTTAGGGCTGCAAAGATAAGGTACAGAAATTTGTTTGGAGCCTGTATTTGCGCGGTTTTGCGGCTTCTACAGGACGCTGCGGGATGGTTGCCGCTTACAACTTCACTCCAAATTTTTCACCCACAGCCGCTAAATCATTCGCGACAACATCCAGTATAGGAATACCTTCTTTCATTCTGATGGCTTCCATTTCTCGTTCAGGATCGCCGGGGATGATCACTTTCTCCTCACCCTCAACAGTTTTGGCACTGCGAAAGCGACGGATCCAGTTGTCCATATGTTGCTTGAAATCGGCGGCAGGGCGGAAGGCATCCACCCGCATGGCGCCAAAGAAATGACCGATGCCTTTACCGGGCATGTCAGTTGGCATGGGCACATACGCCGGGAAGGGAGGCACCCAGGGGCCATAATTGGCGCCGCTTAATACAGCGGAAAAAATATCTACAATGGCGCCCAGCGCATAGCCTTTATGACTGCCATGTTCGCGATCGCCGCCCAGCGGTAGCAAGGCCCCGCCGGTTTTTAATTCGTGGGCGTTGGTGGAAGAGTGGCCTTCTTTATCCTGGATCCAGCCCAGGGGGGCTTCCATATTTTTACGTTGCAGGATCTCCAGCTTGCCATTGGCGGCCGTTGTAGTGGCCAGGTCGGCCACAAAAGCGGGTTCTTCCCCAGCCGGTATGCTTACGCAAATAGGATTGGTGCCCAGCAGGCGTTCGGTGGAGAACGTGGGGGCTACCAGCGGACTGGCATTGGTCATAGCCATCCCGATCATCTCATATTCAAGGGCCATCATGGCATGGTAACCGGCAATGCCAAAGTGATTGCTGTTCTGCACACTTACCCAGCCCGTGCCTACTTTCTTTGCTTTTTCAATGGCTACCTGCATGGCAAAGGGAGCCACTACCAGGCCCAGACCACTATCGCCATCAACTACTGCGGTGGATGGAGTTTCATGAATGATGCGGATATTGGGTTTGGCATTTACCCGTTTGGCTTCCCACAAACGAACATATCCGCTGAGGCGGGCCACCCCGTGCGAGTCAATTCCCCGCAGGTCGGCATTTAACAGCACTTCTGTGGCCAGGGCAGCCTGTTCCGAAGGGCAGCCTATATGTTGAAATATCTTTTCGGTAAAATCGAATAACTGTTGGTACGAGTATATTATTTCTGCCATGGTGCAAAGAAACAAAAGTTCTTTGGTGAATGGTGAATGGTCAATGGCCTCGCTAAGTTTGAAAAGTCTTACTAATTATAAAAGCCTGTATTATCAAAGGTATTACAGGCTTTTATGATTGCATTATTTACGATTGACCATTGACCATTCACGCCTTTAACCGCATATTTACCGGGTCCCAGTTAATGATCCTTTTTTGAAAATAGCTGTCATTGGCGGCCAGGCAGGGAGCAGCGGCCCTAAAGGCGAATTCGGGCCCTTCATTGGCCTGGGTGCCATTGCGGATGGCATCGAAGAAATTGGTGAAATGATCGAGGTGGTCGCTGTAGCCATCGTGCACTTTATATTTTACCGGCGCTTTTTCCGGCCGTTTTTGATCGTCGGCCGGCCAGCGGTCGTTGTATTGTTTTTTCAATTCTTCCTGCATGGCCGTGGTGAAGGTGTTCAGTGAGTCGTATCCGCCAATACCCGGCGCTTTGGGCAGCATGCTGTGAGTAATGGTGAACCCATTGCCATCCAGCTCAATCACTCCTTCTGTCCCATACAGCCTGATATTGCTTTTGTTGCCGCCGCCACTGATAAAATTCACCCGCAGCATTACCTGGAATGCCGGATTGGTCTTTGTTGCCGGATAATCCATAATAGCGGTCATCACATCCGGCACATCGCGGCCATCTTTCCAATAGGAGAGTTGTCCGCTCGATACAATGCGGGTAGGGCCATACGAGTCGGTGATCATATGTATGCCCGAGATCAAATGCACAAACAGATCGCCTGCCATACCGGTGCCGAATGCTTTGTAATTGCGCCACCAGAAAAACTTTTTGGGGTCGAAGGGGATTTGCGGCATCCCGGCTAAGTAACGGCGCCAGTCAACCGTTTGGGGCGATGCATCGGTAGGAATGGTGTATTCCCAGGCGCCGATGGCGCTTTGCCGGTCATACGTGGCTTCCACACAATTAAGAGCGCCGATCTCACCGGCCTTGTATAATTCTTTTGCCTTTATATATGCTATGCTGCTTACGCGCTGACTGCCTACCTGCATTACTTTTTTGCTCAATCGATGTGCGCCGATCAATGGCAGGCCCTCCCATAATTTATGCACCATGGGTTTTTCACAATACACGTGTTTTTGTTTGCGAAGCGCATCGGTAGCAATGCGTGCATGCCAGTGATCGCTGGTTGCAATGATCACGGCATCAATATCTTTTTTATTGAGCAATTCGCGATAGTCCTGGGTAACGTACAGGCTGCTGCCATGCAACTCCTGCATTCTATCCAGCCTGCCCTTATACAGGTCGCAGGCGCCGGCCAGTTCCACACCCGGTACTTTCAGGGCGGTTTCCAGATCATTGTGCCCCATAATACCCGTACCAATAATGCCTATACGAATGGTGTCATTGGGGCTGATGGGGCGTTGATAACGGATAATGCGTTCTTCCAGTTGTTCGGGGTTGGCAACGGAGGCAAACGGACCGGCGGCCAGCATAGCGCTGGTGGCGGTTAACTGCTTTAAAAATTTTCGGCGGGTTGCCGCGTAATCTTTTGACATAGAGTAAAGGTTGAATGAAAAGGTACAAGACATAAGACTCAAGGCACAAGGTCGAAAGACACAAGAGCCAGGATACAATACATAAGGGGTTAAGGCACAGGAGGCTGGGTATATAGAAATTCAGCAGGATATTGTGTGGGCCTGCTGCCTGGTGCAAAAACCAAACCACAAACAAAAAATCTCTGCTTAAACAAAATAAATTAATAACTGCACGCTTCTTGCTGAGTACCCGTCAGTAAGCGATTTGAATCGCTCACAGGCTGCTGAAGTTACAGATTATTAAAGATTTTTTTTCAGCGGGTAAAGTATATTTACAATTATGATTGGTAGGGCCGTACTTCTTTGTTTACTGATTTTTTTACAATATGTAGCTGAAGCGCAGCCGCGCCGGGAAGACATTTATAGCGATTTTGTACTATATAATAAACGGCAACTACTGGTAAAAGACCTGCACGAGAATGTTGTAGGCAAAGCTTTTCTTTCACCCCTCGACAGCAATACTGAATACCGGTATGAAGCCGCCTGCCGCGCCATTGTTCAGTTCATGCTCGATAATGACACTACCCAACAAGGCATTACCCAATTGTTTGTTCAATACGATTCCTTACAATACGATACCAGGCGCGCCATGCTCGAAACCGTGTATGGCGTGTATCCCGAACAATATATTCAAAGCATTCAACTGTTGCTGGCCAAAGAAACCAATCCTCTTTTGTTTGCTATTGCGGCTGCTTATAGTTTGCGGTACGATTCTGCTTCGGTGAATGCGGCCACCATTAAAAAAAGGATCAAAGAGCAATTTCCCAATTACGCCAATATTACCATACTGAATGAACTGGATAAATACCTGAATAATTATACGCACTACAAACCGCCAACAACTAACGATCTTATTGAATTATTCAGGTATCAGCAGACGGTGAAAAAAAAGGTCATCTACTCCTTACAACGCCATAGCCGCGATTACGCCGGACTGGCCATTATTCAAAATGCAGATGGCAGTTTTATGCGAACGCCGGAAGGACGGTTACTGATCTTTGAACAGCTGGCCCGTTCTGCATCCGGTCTTCCTTACTTTCTGCCCGATGGCAATACGCCGCAGGGGATATACAGCATTCAGGGCACCGCAGTTACCTATAATAAACTGATTGGCCCAACGCCCAACCTGCAACTGGTAATGCCGTATGAGCGTAAATGGACAACCTTTTTTCATGCGGGTGACAGCACGGTATGGACTCCTTCTAGTGATATGTTGTGGGCCTATCTGCAATTGTTGCCACCCACTATGCGTACCTACCCTGGACTAACAGAATCATTTTTTGCAGGTAAACTCGGTCGTAATTCTATAATTGCACACGGCACTACCATTGATCCGGAATATTTCAGGAATAAACCCTGGTACCCGTTAACGCCTACCATGGGTTGTTTGTGCGCTAAAGAGTTGTGGAATGTTTCAAACGGACGATTGCTGGTAAGCGATCAGTTTAACCTGGTGAGCGCTTTTACTTCCACTGCAGGTAGTAAGGGATATTTGTATGTGATTGATATTGATGATCAGAAAAAAGCGGTGAGTAGAACGGAAGTTGAAAAGTTGGTTAAAGAATATGAAGTTAAGCGAGTAGCTGTAGATAGGTAAATAGACGAGTTGACCAGTTAACCAGTTGACCAGTTAACAAGTTGACGAGGAAGAAGATGGTTAGGAGTGATAAAGTAGGAGGTTGATATGGTTGATACAGGGATTATGTTATAAAAAATAGTTCTCAGTTCAGAGCTTACTTTGCCGCGTTGATTCCCTTTGCCCTTTGCCGATTTTCCACTGCCTACTACCTTTGGAATCAACATACGAAAAAAGCCCTCTGCAGAGCAAAGGGCTTCTCAATATTATCAAAGCGACTACTAGAACGGCAGATCATCCACCGGCTCATTATATCCACCGCCGCCAGAGTTAGCTTGCGCTTTGGGAGCAGCAGGTGCAGCATAGGAGTTATCGCTACCGCCTAAACCACCACCAGTGCCTTCAGGGCGACCGCCTAATAATTGTATCGTGAGCACCCGCAATGTAAGCGAAGCGCCATATGTTCCATCTTGTTTTGTAAATGTTCTTACTTCAGGGTTTCCTTCCACATACACCTGGGTGCCTTTGCGCAGGTAAGGCGCAATACCCGTACGGTCACTCCAGTAAGCACAATCCACCCAAATGGTCTTGTCTTTCTGGTTACCCTGGGCATCACGGAATCTTTCAGTGTGTGCTACAGTAAAGTTCATTACTGTTTTACCATTCACGTTGTTGGTAACACAATCTTTGCCCAGGTTGCCGATTACTTGTAACTTAATCATACTTAATAAATTTAGCGTCGTACTTAAATATTGTTTTGTCTGGCAATTTACGGCTTCCCTCCATAGTGGCAATTATCTCTTTTTGGGGTGGGGAAAAGTTGTCAATCAGCCACCTAAAGTGTTGCGTATTAAGTACAAGCTACTCGTTACGGCCTGAACCCGGTTCAATTATGCGCCCAAAGAAAATGGCATTCATAAATAGTTTGGTGCCGCCCAGCCAAAAGGCCCTGAAGTTGGGGTTGTCGGCAATGGAGATCACGCGGCCATTGCCCAGCGTATTCACCAACACGGCCGCGGAGTTTTTTATGGCGTCATAATTTTCTTTTGTCACAAAGCCACTTTGCAGGGGTTTGTCGCCATACACCAATGGGTTGGAATAGGGATTTTTATTTCGCTCCGGGTAAACAGCATTGGCTTTGAACAGATCAACAAACGGATAGTTATAGCCGTAAGCCAGCGGATGCGAGAGATCGATGGCCGCCCTGAAGATAGCGCCATTCATTTTTTGTGCACCGGTTCGGTACTCGCGTTCGCCATAGGCAATTTGTTTGGCGGTATCTTCTTTGGGCTTTTTGAAAGTCACATTGGTGAACCCGTTTTGTGCAGCCCATTGTACCGCTTCTTCCGTAACAATGAAGGTGCCGCCGGCCTGGATCCAGCTGCGCAGTTTTTCTTTGTCGAGATTATTGTAAGTGCCGCCCACCATAATGAGCGTATTGTATTTATTCAGATCGCAACGGTTGAATGTGGGTACTTCCAAATGAGTACTGGGAATGTTGAATTGCTGATCGAGCAGATACCAGATCTCGCCTGCATCGGGGGCATTTACTCCTGCGCCGGTTAACATGGCAATGGAAGGTTCCGCAACCGGTCGCATTTTCCAGCTGCCCAGATCGCTGCCATTGATGGCATTGCCTGTTTGCAGCGCATAGGCGGAAATGCCATTTTGTTCAACCGTTGTTTTTATCAGGTCGTATAATTTATCGGCATCCATGGTTTGTGCTTTTACCGGAATGCAGATGGTGCCGTAGTTAAATTTATGGGTACCGTTGTAAACGGGTATTTCAAATACACCTGCCGATGCGCGGGTAATAATGCCGGCTTCCTGCAACGCGTACAACGCGCGGGGTGCATAATATTCATCCCATTCAAACAGGTAGGCATAATTAGTTTTGCCACCGGCCACCATGCCTGTTGGTGCAATGGCTTTATCGACCTTGTTACCGAGGAGCGAATTGGAAAAACGGGCAGCGTTCAACTCAGCATAAGGTAAACCATAAGCAAGGGGCAGGGTCCAGGCGGTAATGTCGTAAAACAAACTGTCTTTATAAGAAAGCGTTTTATCAAAAATGGCCCTGATCACTTTGTATTGATTTTGGTTGGCAGGTACCACAAAGGCGCTTCCTTTCTCAAATGAAAAGCCATCAGCCTGCAGGGAGTTGTTCAATTCATATACGTCTATCTGCTGGCGGCGAAGCATGTCAATAAACAGGGTCGTTTTGCTTTTGTCGCGCGGGCTGCCAAATACATAACCTCTTACCGGCGCCGTGGCTGCTTCTGTTTGCACATTCTTATAAAAATCACGCTGGTAGTTTAGAAATTCTTTTCGCAATGCCTGGGCGCCCTCCAGGGTCGACAGGGTAGTGGTGAACTGGTTTTTGATGGTGAACGGAAAACGCAGAATGCCATTCTCGGTTTTTTGCGCATGCCCGCGGCTGGAAGCCTGTTCAAACAAAATACCAATAGCGCCATTGATATCGGGAAAGGTAGAACCCTTACCATAATAGAAATCATCATAATTCTCTTTGGTGAAATAGAACGAACCAATGCGATCGAGAAATGACGCATGGTACTTCGCGAGTTTGCCGGTAAGCGCCTGGTTGCTTTCGGGCGTTAACGGGTTCACCCGCGATGGAACGCCGGGTTGAAAAAAGAACGTCGCATTGCTGCTCTGTTCGTGGTGATCGGTTAAAATATTAGGCCGCCATTTATAGAACCATTGCAGGCGGTTGCGGCTTTCAACATGCACCAGGGGCAGCCAGTCGCGGTTGAGATCGAACCAGTAATGGTTGAACCGTCCTCCGGGCCATACTTCATTGAATTCGCGGCTATCCGGGTCGGTTACCAGGTTCTTGCTTTTATGCTGGTTCACCCAGGTGGAAAAGCGTTGTAAGCCATCGGGATTAAAGGAAGGATCAAAAAGGATCACCACATGCTGCAGTAATTCATCAATTTGTTTTCCCCGGGCGGCTGCCAGGTAATAAGCGCTTACAAGGGCGGCATTGGCCCCGCTGGATTCATTGCCATGAATGGAATGACCAATGTATAGCACAATGGGCATCTGTTCTATATCGAGTGATGCCGATCTGGCAGGATCGCTTAACTGAAGATGTTGCTGGCGAATTTCTTCGAGCCGCTGGTGGTTTTGCGGCGAGGTAATAATGAGCAGTACCTGTGGGCGGCTTTCATAAGTAAAGCCCATTAGTTCCAGCTTAACGCGGTCGGGGGCCGCTTTGGCAATGGCCTGCATATAATTTACCAGCCGGTCGTGGGTAACATGCCATTCACCCGGTTCATGATAAATAATGTCTTTGGGTTTTGGAATGGCGGGATCATAGGTAACACTATCAGGTAAATAGTAACTAAGGTCCTGGGCCGGGGAGAAATGAGAGATGAGTAATAAACAGCATACGATCGCCCATACGCGATTGTACAGATCGGGTTTTCTCATAATGTCTGGTTGTTAAAGTTGCAATGGGAAGTTAGCACAAATCTTAACTCAACGGGCCTGAAAGCGAGCGGTAATTTTCACCTATGGGTATTCGTTACAACATGCTGTACAATGTGACGGGGAAAACTGCCAAATGCCGCCCGGCTGAAGCCATTCGGACGGGATTAACGCCGAATGCTTAACGCAAAGGCCCAACAGGCTCTGGATTACCGCAACGGCGTTTTACGTTCAGCTTTCAGCCTTCAGCCCCAGGTCTTTCAACAATTTAAAGGGATTTGTGTTATTCACCCTGCAGCCTTGTAAAGGCGTATTTACCCCCTTTGGGGCATAAATTGTATATTTGCAATCTTATTTTTTTCAGTATGAGCCGGAAAGGAAAAGTTTTGGTGGCGATGAGCGGCGGTATCGATAGTACCGTTACGGCCCTGATGCTCAACGATCAGGGATATGAAGTGGTGGGTATAACCATGAAAACATGGGACTATGCCACCAGTGGCGGTGGTAAAAAGGAAACCGGCTGTTGTAATATCGATTCATTCAACGACGCCCGGATGGCTGCCGTGCAGCATGGGTTCCCCCATTATATCCTGGACATTCGCGATGAGTTTGGCGATTTTGTGATCGAGAATTTTGTGGATGAATACCTGGCCGGCCGCACACCCAACCCGTGCGTAATGTGCAATACGCATATTAAATGGCGCGCCCTGTTAAAACGGGCCGATGCCCTGGGCTGTGATTTTATTGCCACCGGTCATTATGCCAATGTGCATCAGCATAACAATGGCCGTTTTTACCTCAGCAAGGGGGTAGACGAAACCAAGGACCAGAGCTATGTACTCTGGGGCCTGCAACAGGACCTGTTGAGCCGTACATTATTACCATTAGGTACTTACCATAAGACTGCCATCCGCCAAATGGCGCATGACTATGGTTATCCTGAACTGGCCAAAAAGAGCGAGAGCTATGAAATTTGCTTTGTTCCGGATAATGATTATCGTGGCTTTTTAAAAAGAAGAATTGATGGGTTGGAAGAACAGGTAGCCGGCGGCAATTTTATTGACAAAACCGGCAAAGTGTTGGGTAAACATAAAGGCTATCCTTTTTATACTATTGGGCAGCGTAAAGGGCTGGATATCACCTTTGGGAAGCCGGTATATGTAACCAACATCATTCCTGAAACCAATACGGTAATGCTGGGCGATGAAGATGATCTGAACCGCCAGAACATGGTGGTAAGCAAAATAAACTGGATAAAATACGACGGTATAACCGATGGTACGGAAGCTCTTACCAAGATCCGTTATAAAGATCAGGGTGCTATGGCCAGCCTGTACAACCATCCCAATGGGATCCAGGTACAGTTCTCCCATTACGCCAAAGGCATTGCCCCCGGCCAAAGTGCGGTATTTTATGAAGGTGATGATGTGATTGGCGGCGGCGTGATACAGCGCGGACAAATAGCCTGATTTTCAGGCAATAAATAAATGTTAATAAACGTTACCAACCTCCCGGTGAACCGGGAGGTTTTTTTTATCAAAGCAACAAAAACTATCCCCCGGTTGTCCTGAAACAAAGTCGCTGTTTTACAAATCGTTGTATGAAGAAATGTTTTATCTCTGTTATCACCGCCCCGATACTGTTTGGATGTATCTGGTTAAGCAGCTGCAGTAAAAAAGATGGTCTTAGGTCTGATGCAGTAACAGATTATCTGAACCTGCAAACAGGTAAATACATCCTTTACCGGTACGATTCACTGCGGTTTGTAGATTTTGACCAGCGGGATACCTTTATCACTTACCAGGCCAAGGAAGTGGTGGAAGGGCCTGCCACCGATAACCTGAACCGCCCTGGCTGGCGGATAGTGCGATATATCCGCAACTGGAACAGTACCCTGGAAAAAGACTGGACCCCCATCCTCACCTACATAGTAACCCCTTCTGACCAAAATATCGAGATGAAGGAAGCCAACTTCCGGTATATAAAACTCGTAAGACCGATTGTTGATGGCTTTAGCTGGCATGGCAATGGCTTTTTGCCCGACAAACCTTATTCGGATAATTACTCATTCGGTAATGATCAGGATATCCAGACCTGGGATTACACCTATCACGATGTAGGCGCTACTTTAAACCTGAATGGCAAGGATTATGACAGCACTATTTCTGTTACCCAAATAGCTGATTCCTCAAACCTGCCTATTCAGGGAAATGCGCTGGCCACTAAAAACCTGTGGGTTGAAAAATATGCCAAAGGCATTGGGCTGGTGTATAAAGAAGTAGCCGTGTGGGAATATCAACCGCTCACCACCACCCAATCGGCTTACCGCCAGGGTTTTGGCATAACCATGAGCATCCTTGACCATAATTAATAACCTTAAATGGTGGTACCATTAACAGTTACCTTCCATGAAACGAATAGTTACACTTGTAATTCTACTGGTTGCAACTACCGGCTTGGCACAAGCTCAATTTACCCGTTATATAGTTCAGCTCACTGATAAAAAAGGATCCCCTTATTCCATCTCGAACCCATCGGCTTATTTGTCGGCCAAAGCAATTGCCCGCCGTACCAAACAACGCAGCGCCATAGACTCAACGGATCTGCCGGTAAATCCTGCGTACATCGAAAGCATTCGCAATGTGCCGTTTGTTGCGGTAGTAAACAATTCCAAATGGTTGAACCAGGTGCTGATAAAGATCACAGACAACACTCAGATCGCCAATGCGCTTGCCGCCATCAATGCATTGCCTTTTGTAAAAACAACGGGTCGTATAGCTCCCAGAATTAGTACCGGTAACAATAGCGCTTCCAGCACCCTGGCCGAAAGAACAGACCAGGCGCCGGTTTCTCTTAAACAAGAGGATGGACAAACCGGAACTGCCACCGTTTTTGACTATGGGAGCATGTACAACCAGATCCATATTCACAATGGCGACTACCTGCATAGCCTGGGTTTTTCAGGCCGGGGAATGACCATTGCGGTTATAGATGCCGGGTTTAAGAATTACCTCACCAACCCGGTGTTTGACAGTGTACGTTTGCAGGGCCGCATATTGGGTACCTGGGATTATGTAAATAATGAGACCAGCGTAAATGAAGATTACTTTCATGGCGCTTACGTGTTTTCCTGCCTGGCATCAAACCGGCCGGGCATGCTGGTAGGTACTGCGCCATATGCCAGTTACTGGTTGTTAAGGACCGAAGACTCAGGCAGCGAATACCCGGTAGAAGAACAGAACTGGGCCGCGGCGGCCGAATTTGCGGATAGCGCCGGGGTTGATATGATCTCCACTTCACTGGGCTATGCCGATTTTGATGACCCTGCCTTCAATCACAGCTATGCACAACGCAATGGTAATACGGCTATGATCACCATCGCAGCTGATCTGGCTGCCAAAAAGGGCATCCTGGTGGTGGTAGCCGCCGGTAACAGTGGGGGCACAACAACCGACGCAAAATATGTTGCCTGTCCCGCAGATGCAGACAGCGTGCTCACCATTGGTTCAATAAATGTAAATGGAAATATTGCCACCAGCAGCAGCTGGGGGCCTAATGGTGCGGGTTTATTAAAACCCAATGTAGTAGCGGTAGGCGACAATGCGGTGTTAGCGAACCTGAATACCGGTAACCCTACTTTTGGCAGCGGTACTTCCTATGCCTGCCCTAATATGGCAGGACTGGTTGCCTGCTTATGGCAGGCATTTCCTGAGTATTCGAATATGCAGATCATCGATGTGGTGCAACAAAGCGCCAGTAAATACACTAACCCCGATTTCAGGTTTGGTTATGGCATTCCCGATTTTAAAAAAGCCATTGTGCTGCTCACTAAACAATATGTTACAACCAGCAGCGATTTTAATAATTGTGTTGTTACACTAAACTGGAAAAGCAAGGACGATACCAGCACGGTGTATACCCTGCAAAGAAAATTACCGGGTGAAACAGGGTTTATCAATCTCAGTCAGCTCAATTCTTCATCTGTTGCATTTACCACAAACAGCTATACGTATAACGATACCATCAGGACGGCAGGCACAGGTTCGGTTCAATACCGGATTCTGCAAACCAACCGGTCGGCCGATACCACTTTTGAGATCGCCAGTCTGATGCAAAACATCACTTCAGTTTGTTTTCCTGATAACACGCTGACGGCACAGCCCAATCCGTTCGATCAACAGTTGTTGGTGGTAGTGAATACACCGGAAGCCATTGCAAACATGGGAATAAAAATAACGGATATGATGGGGCGCGTTATGTATGCCCAAAAAACTGATAAGGCGGCCGGCTATTACAGCACTTCGGTATCAACTATTGGGTGGAACACCGGTATTTATGAAGTGACCTTGTACAATAACAGTAAAAGAATATATGCACGCAAGGTGTTGAAGAAATAACCACTTACTTTTTTTGAAATACAGCGCCAAACAAAGTATCGGCCTTTTGGGTATAGCCGGTCAGTAATTCCTTTTTTAGTAATTGCAGGGAATGTTGTTCCTGGATATACTGCACTACTTCCTCATTTTCTTTTTTAAATACAGAACAGGTACAATACAGTAAAAAGCCACCCGGTTTTAAATGGGGAATAGCCTGTTGAACGATCTTTTTTTGAAGGGCGCTGTAGCGCTCAATTTGTTGGGGATCGAAATAATACAATTGTTCCGGGGTGCGGCTCCAGGTGCCGGAACCACTACAGGGAACGTCGGTGATGATAATATCGAATGCTTGCCCGCCGAAGCCTTGGCGAAGGAGGGGTGAAGTGGATAAATCCGCAATAAATGAATGATAGTGTTTTATCCCCGCTGTTGCAAACCTTTTCTCCAGGTTGATGAGAATAGATTTGCGAACATCAGACACCGTAAGATCAATGCGGGGAAAGAGATCATTGGCCAGAATGGATTTTCCGCCGCTGGCCGCGCAGGCATCCCAAACCCTGGGTACGCTGAGCGTGGTCGACTTGTCCGCAGTAGCTATAGCAGAGTCGGAAGCGTCCCTTATAAATTCCATCAACTCCCCAATCCGTTGTGAGCTATAATCCTGGATCACCGCTTCGCGGTCTGTCTCGATCACCGTATCTATTTTGGACGCGTTGGGCAGCGCCAGGCAGGAGGCATCTATTTCCCGGAAAGCAATGCCCGCTTGTTGCAGCTTGTTTTTTACCACTGCTTCTTTGCCCGGGCGCAACCGCAGGAACAGATCGGGTTGGGTGAGAAAGGATGCGCAGAACGGTTCATACGCTATTGCTTCGCTTAATGCTGCTCTCCAGGGAAACAGTTCGTTTAACGCTATGGCTACCAGTTGTGCTTTTTCTGCTAAAGGGAGCTGCGTTTTCTCATTCCAGTCGGGCCGCAGGTGCTGCAGCAGTTCATTGGGTTCCTGGCTGGAAAGGAACAG
>NZ_JBJMLX010000425.1:0-15039 GCF_045805085.1 Niastella sp. | reverse complement strand
CAGCCGTACCACTGCCGTAGTTAAGCCGATGTTGAGCGGATCAATGAGTTATGAAAAATTGGACTAAGATGGTAGTTCGATGGTACTGGAATGGTAGGGTAATGGCCTAAGTATTGCCTGGGAATGGCCTACGTATTGCCTGGAGACTCTAGTGCTATAGGCCATTCCCAGGCAACTGTTAGACAACTGTTAGACAACCGTTAGACCACTGTTAGACCACTCCCTGAGCATCCTGAGGCAACTCTCAGGCACCCTTCCCATTCATTCCGGTCCAGACCTCCTGGCAGACTGATCCATGACTTCTCCCACACTTCTCCCGGTTTTTCCCGGTTTCTCCAGTGAAAGGTGGGAGAAGTCCGGGACATGCCCTGGACCATGTCGGGACAAGGGTGGGAGAAATTGTAGTTTAGTGCATCGCAAGTCACCATCTCAAACATCCTTCCATCCCATACATCCCGGTTCAGACCGGGCTCGTATATGTTCGGCAATTGCAATGCTTTTTTCCGATGACATTCCTTTGTTCTGTACAGCCAAAGCTTTATCTTTCATCTACTTAAATGTACATATAGTACGCCAATACAACAGTGGCCTCTATATGACACATAACTTCAACTGGCTTTCAAAACTGCTAATTAATTGACGATGAAAATAATTTTGGCCCTCTTCTTCTTTTTCAATTCAGTAACAACTTTAAAAGCACAGGAAATTATGTCGCCAGACACAAATGCGGTAAAATCTATTGACGGCATTGTAAAAGAAGTACTGAAACTTCAATCTGGCGAAAGCGGTAAGAGAAGAAACTGGAAGGCTTTACGAAACTTGTTTTTGCCTACTGCAACATTTACAATTTTAAATAACAGTGATTCTTTGCAGCGACCGACCGAAACAGTTAGTCTTGATGGTTTTATAGAACTTATGCATGACGACTATTACGAAAAAGGCTACATCGAATATGAAACGGGTAAAACCATTGATGAGTTTAACGGGATTGCAAATGTATTTCAAAGCTTTTATGGTAAAGATTCTGAAAATGAGGAAGCCCGGGGAATAAATAGCTATCAGTTAGTTTATTTTGGAAAAAGGTGGTGGATTGCCAACCTGCTTTGGACATTGGAGACTGATAAAGTAAAAATTCCAAAAAAGTATTTGCGTAAGAATTGACCTGTTTAGGGCCATTATATTCTAAGTCAACGATTTGGCCATGGTCGTGGGGGTGTAACCATAGTGCTTTTTAAAGGCGCTGGTGAATGCGCGGATCTTTGTGTAGCCCAATTGCCGGGTTATTACTTTCAGGTTCGCCCCGGCATCGAGTAGCTGCAGGCTTCGCTCCATCCTTATCCGCAGTTTGTATTCGCGAATGGTTTCGCCATATAATTTCCTGAATGCTTCTTGTAATACATTTCGGCTAACGCCTAATTGCAGGGAGAGTTTGGCGGCCTGCTGGCCAATTTTGCATTCGTCGTCCAATATTTGTTTGTAACAGGTTACTGCCGACAGTACCCGCCGCTTGAACATCTTTTCAGTCTTCATTTTACATTGGTTTACTGGTAAACGATAAAATCAGCCTTGTTTAACCTCCTTCCTGGTAGAAGTGGCTTTCGGTATATTCCAGGAACTGCAGCGGACTGGTAAATACCATCTCCAGTGTATGTTCCCGGTCGTAATCATCACGTACGATCATCCGGTTGTTTTTCGTAAGGCGGAAATACAACGCATACATGATGACCCTTACTACAAGGGTACAGTAAATTTCGGCCTTGCCTTTATGGTACATGGCCCACATCTTGTCCTGGGTCATGGTTTGTAAAGCACGGGTGCCGGAGAAATGAAAATCGTCTATAAATGTATTGAAGGGCTGGCAGGGGTATATCAAGCCGTAGTCAACATAGGGCTCCGGTGGCGGCTTAATGGGGCTCACCACAAATACACTATCATCCAGGTTCATTATAAACTCAATACCCTGGGGATTGTCGTAGATGCCTAAATGGTCATCTAAAAGCGTATATATATGTTTGGCTGCCCTCGTCATCTCCTGGCAAAGGTTTATGAATGGTTAGTGTATCAGTGTTTCTTTGAATAGTTGGTGACATAATTGATAAGATCGGCCGGCTTTTCCAGTTTCTTTCGCGCTATCCATTTCAGGTCTTCATCTTCGTCTTTTACCTGGATGCGGCCATCTTTTTTCTGGAAAACCAGTTCCCAGCAACTGTCGCCACTTTCATACAACACGCTTATAAAGGCCGCGCCCTGGTGGTAAAGTTCGAGTAGCAGTTGCGGCGTGGCAAAATGTAATTGTTCAACGGTTTTAATGCCGGTCAATTGGGTGAATGCTTCTATGGTGCTGTCTTCTATACAAATTTCCATCACATACCCTGTGTCCAATAAAATACCCGGGTAAGGGGCGGTCATATTGAACGCGCCGTCTTCCAACAGATCGCTTTGTACGCCAAACGGGTTGGTGTAATACCCCAGTTGGCTTTTCAGGAATCTGGCTATTGCATTGTCAGCTGGTTGTTTGTTGGCTGGTTTCATCTGCAACGGTTTAATGGTATCCAACTATAGCCAATTTGCGGCTTATTGTTAACGTTATATTACCTTCGTCGTGCCCGCCACTCTGATGGACTTTGTCCATAAAAGTTCCTGAAAGTGTTGTTGAAAGAACTTATGGAAGAATAATGCAGCGTAATGGCTGTTTCCTTGATTGATTTGCCCGAGCTTAAAAGGTATTTTGCATGTGCCATGCGTATCCTTAACCGGTACCGGCCAATGGGCGCGCCATACCGGTATTTGAATACAATCTGCAACAAATTGCGACTAATACCTGCATCGCTGGCCAGCGTAGCTGTACTAATGCGGTTGGCTGGGTCATCATCTATTAATTTTTTAACCGCCTTTGCCGCATTCATTAGTTCCTTTCTATAATATCTGTAAGTTCTGGCCATGCCGCCTGTTTAAATGAATGTGCGGATCAGTGTCATTCCGTAACTTGTTTTATAAGTCCGCAACCACATTCATCTAAAACTGCGTTGCCTTTCTATTGTTCTTAACAGGTAATAAAGAAGTACCAGGGTAATAACTTACTACTTCAGCAATACAATCAATGAAATGGATAGGGCGCTACAAATCTTCCCGCTCTCAAGGACGGGTTCGGTCTCAACTTTTCCTAATGCAAGTTACTGAGCTCATTACTATTTAAAGAATCAATCAGTTCATGTTTTGCACTTTTGATTTTTGACTTTCATCGTTTTGGCAAAATCCGGAATAAAGGTGTTTTTATATCCTACCGGTTTTGAAGACTAATATCGTAGGGGTTTCTGAAAGAAAGCAGTTTATATATGGGAATACAACTGGTATGTTCACCTTTATTCAAAAGAAAAATATTTTTTTTTGCCCATAATCGGGTTAAAATAGCAGGTTTTAATGCAGGTATTCTTAGAATGTGGATAAGGGTTAGTAAAGAGCAGGCATTTTTTGGATGAAAGTGGGTGAATGGCCGGATGGCAGAAGGGTAGCGGACAAATTGTGTCTTATTAATGATTAGGTTAATATGATGGTGGTTGGTTATTGTGCAGACCGTAAAATTATTGACCTGTATCAAGTTGCTGGGTTATTCTACAAAGTTTGAACAGATTTATAACAGATTCTGCCGCTTCCTTCGTTATTTTTGCGCCCTTCTTAGGGGACATCTTTAAATTTCGATAAAAAGTGATCGGGCCGGTTACAAAAACAACCCCGGCGTTTACTATTACTATGATAAAAGGCAGTACGTATTCTGATGCGGAATTACTAGCAGCCATCAGAAGAGGGGATCAGCTGAACAACGCCATTTATTTCATTTATCAGCAGTATTCACAAACTATCCAGGCTTTTATCCTGGCCAACGGCGGCATGCCTGCCGATGCGGAAGATATCTTTCAGGAAACGGTGGTAACCTTCATCGACTCCGTAAAAAAAGATAAGTTCCGCGGTGAAGCCAGTGTAAAAACTTTTTTAACTGCCATCGCCCGCCATCTGTGGTTGAATGAATTGAAAAAAAGAGAGCGGAGCGAAATGCGGGAGAAAGTGTTTGAGAATAACCGCGATATGACTGAGCTGGATGTAAGCCAGCATATGGCTAACCGGGAAGTAAGACAACAGTTCCTGGAAGTGCTTGGGAAACTGGGCGAGTCCTGTAAAAAACTGCTCACCCTTTTCTATTACGAGAATATGTCAATGAAAGACATTGTACATCACCTGCCCTACGAAAATGAACAGGTGGTGCGAAATAAAAAATACAAATGCCTGCAATCACTTACGGAAATGATAAAACAAAACCCGGTGATTGCCCGGCTGGTGAACAAACTGTGATTAATTTATGGAAGACCGCAATGAACATTTACTGATCAATTTTTTCGACAGAACCCTGGAGGAAAGGGAAATGCGCGAAGTAGAGGAGTTGATCAATACCGATCTGGAAGTGCGTAACCAATGGCAATACCTGCAACTGGCTGTGGAAGCGGTGGAATATGCGGCGTTGTACGACCAGGTTGCTGCGGTGAAAGAAAATTTCAGGACCATACAACCGGTTGAAGTATTACAACCATCTAATAAAAAGAATGTACGTGTTATAATGCGTCCATTTATGCGGGTTGCTGCAGCCGTTTTAGTACTGATCGTTGGCACAATTGCCTATAAATATTTTACGGTGAGCGCAACACACGTGTATGAAAAAACGTTTATTGCGTACAACCTGTCAACTACCAGAGGGCAGGCTACCATCACTGATATAGAGCAGGCATACCGTAACAAAAACTGGAACGGGGTAATTGCCGCCGCTAACTCGTCTTCCTTAACTGATAATAAAGCCTTATTCCTGGCCGCTATGGCCCACCTGCAGTTACAAAACTTTGCAGCAGCAAACAAGTTGTTTGAACAGGTATTGCGTAACAATTCCCAAACGGGTGATGATTACTTTCAGGACGAAGCCCAGTTTTACCTGGCTATGAGCAACCTGGCCGATAATCATCCCGCGCAGGCTATTATATTGTTACAGCAAATACGGGCTGATAAAAATCATTTGTATCACCAACAGGCGATGCAGGTGGGAAAGATGGATCTTCAATTATTGAAAATCAAGGCGAACCGCTAGTAAAAAGAAATTTTTAAAAAAAGTTCGATTACGCGGTTACATCTCTTTCAACAGCTTTTACTAATTAATAGAACAGCTCTTTTAAATGATACTTTCAATCGTGAAGATCTGAATCATAATATCGGAAACCTGGGTACCTGCCTCGGCGGATACAACAGAGAAACCTGGATGGTTCCATCTTCACGGATTATCCCTACGCATTCGTGAGGATCTGAATCATAATATCGGAAACCTGGGTACCTGCCACGGCAGATACAACAGAGAAACCTGGATGGTTCCATCTTCACGGATTTAACTTTGCATTCGTGAGGAACGGATCATAATATCGGAAACCTGGGTACCCGCCACGGCGGATATAACAGAGAAACCTGGATGGTTCATTTCTCACGAATTTTTTTGCGCTATTTAACCCTAAACTCTAAGGTAATGGCATCTCTGGGGATGCCTTGGTATTCACCTGATTTCACACACTGATTTAGTTTTCGGTAACCGGACTAGTCCGGTTACCTTTTTACATTACACGATCAAAGCCGCTCTTTATAAAATATTTCCCGATGGAGTCGGGATAAACTCTAAAAGTCGACGTCTTGACCTCAAAGGATAACGCAGTATCTGCATTAGTCCGGAGTACACACATCAGAGCAATTTTAATCCGTATTTCTGTGTAAGCTACGTCGACTTTTTTCTTCTTTTAACGTAGACTATTCCCAACAAGACTGCCACCACTGCGCCTATAACAAGCAACCAACGGTACCAGGTAACCACCTGCACCAACGGCTGGTTATCCCCTGTGAGAATTAAATGTGCCCAATAGTTGGGCGTTTTGTATAAAGCATTGCTATGCAGGTAATCGAGCTTTGCCTGTCGCAATGCTTTTGATTTTGTATAGCCCCTTTGCAGATAAATATGAAATTGATGTAAAATGGCAGCAGTAGCCTCATCATCGGCTTTCCATAAACTGTTTACCATACTTGCACACCCCGCATAGGCAAAACCCCGGGTAAGACTCAGCACGCCTTCGCTGTTCACTAATTGTCCGTGCCCCGTTTCACAGGCGCTGATGATAATCAGTTGCGTTCCTTCCATATTCAACCCATATAATTCTTCCAGATACAAGGCATCCTGCGTGGGTTGCTGCGTTTGGGGGTAGAAGGCGATAAAAGAGGCCGCGCTGTTGCCGGTATCGGCAATGGCATGCGTAGCCAGATGCACAACTGGGTATTGCTGCAGGCGTTGCAGGAACTGTTCTTTGGTGGCCTGTTGATTGGTGAAGGAGAGCCCCGGCAAATCAGCGATCTCCTGTGCCGATGCCGGTAATTGTTGCATGAAAGTATATTCCGGGTGTGGAAAGCGCTTACCCGCTTGCGCAAAGGGTGCAAAGGCCAGGGTTTGCAGACTGGTATTGGCATGCTGCTTTCTGGCCGCCTGCGCTACTATGAACCGGGAGGAAAATTGATAACTGATCTCGGTTGTTTCCAGCAGGGTTTTTGAGTGGGCGCCTGCTTCTGCGGGCAATGATTCAAACGGCAGGTAATATAAGATGTTATCGGGTATAATGATCCATTCTGTGGCGCCGCCGGTTAACGCCTGCAATGGTTTTACCAGTTGCCGGTACAATTGTTGGCCCCAGGGCGCGCCTTTGAAGCGGCGGCCGTTTTCGGAATTTTGTAAAGCCGTTAACCAATGCGTAATGGCAGGTTGCATGGACGCAAATGAATCGATGCCCGCTTGTTGAAACCCCGACCGGGTAATAACAAAGACGTTCAATGTATTGCCGGTTGCGTAAAAACTAATCACCGCCTGTTGCCGGCCAAGGTATTGTTGCAGCGAATCGGGGCGGGGATATGTTTCATTGTATTTGAGCTGATAATACAAACTGTTTTGCTCCAGGGCATGCTGCACCTGCGCCAGTTGAATTTCATACCCCGCTTTTTCATTGGCCAGGGAAACCAGGGCGGCGCTGTCCTGCGTTTGATCGCTGCGGATACTCAAACGGGCCAGGTTGTATTTGATGTTCCGTTCCTGTTGTACCAGGGCGGGATCGATACCGGGTAATTTGCGGAACCCTTTTTGGATAATGCCACTATACATCACCGATGCTTTGTTACGTTCCGCCATAACGAAGGCCTGCTGTGCATAGCCTTTGTAGGGGTGTAATGCATGTAACTGTAAACATACCGTCACGGCGTTTTTATATACCTGCTGGTTATTGTTCTTCAAAAATAATTTGGCTTCGTCGGTATCGTAGCTTTTTTCAATAAACCGCAACAGGGCTATAGCGCTGGTATAAGTTTGCAAGGCCGCCTGCAGATAGGTTTCGTTATGGGTGGCTTTGTATAATGTATCAAAAGTAGCAGCCTTTTTAAACAGCGCATCAAAGAGGCGGTAGGAGGTAAAGTTACCGGTAAACTGGACGGGGTTCGCCCGCACATTATGATCGTTGAAATGCCCGCTGAAAACAATAATAGCCTGTTGCAGGCTTTGTAAAGCGGCTTCGTATTGTTGTTGATAGATCAGCCAGTCGCCCCGGTACAAATAATACATGCCCGTATACATACTATTGGCGGGCGCTTTGTTGGGTGAGGTGGATTGGGCAAAACGCTGCAGGTAATAACCGGTTGAATCGGGATGCTGCAGCAACAAATGCGTATGCGCCAGCTCGTTAAAAACCCGCGGCAGGGTAGTGGTATTTACCTGGTGAAACCAGTTCAGCGCCTGCTGGTAATTGCCCATGGCTTTATAGGCCAGTCCCAGGTTTAAAAAGATCTGGCTGGTAAATACTTTTTGCGAATAAATGGTTTTGTAGATGGCAATCGCCTGCTGGTATTGCCCCATTTTGTAGGAGGCCGCGGCCATATTGTTTTCGATGTTCACCACCCAGGTGGCGTCTTTGGGCGGTCTTTTATTAATGATCTCCAGCGCCTGCGTAAAATAATTGCGGCTTTGTAAATAATTGCCGTTCTCATAGTATAAAACGCCGAGGTCGTTATACAACCGTTCTTTTTCGGGAATACCGGGAAAGCGTTGCGCCAGGGCTTCGGCCTGCAATAAAAAATAACTGGCCGAATCAAAATTGTTCAGGTGATACCAGGCAGAACCGGTGTGCTCGGCTATTTCGTATAACAGGGAATCGCTCCATTGCGGGTGCTGTTGTTTTATGCGTTGAGCCTGCAGATAGGCTTTGATGGCAGGTGAATAACTGGTTTGTACATCCAGCAGAATGCCCATATGCTTATGGGCGTAGAACAGCATGGAATCCGGCACTTCACCGGTTTTTCCGGCCAGTGCAATTATCTGTCCATAAGCGGCCATCGCCAGGCTGTCGGTAGCATCGGTAGGATTGGATAAATGAAAGAGGCGGTCAGCCTTTTTATACAATGCCAATACAGCGGGCGGGGGTTGAGCCGGGTTGCCGGTATGGTACGAGCAAACCAGCCAGGTGGCCATCAATAGCCAGCCTTTCCATACGATGCCCCGTATTGTTGCCTTCACCGGTTTTCCCATGGGTTAGGCGAAGATATGGTGTTTGGATATAATATAGCCGTTATTGGGCGATCCCGGCAATAATGAGTAATGGTGGCCGCGGTTTGCCATTTACGATGTGGTAGCTCAACAAGTTTGTCCGCTTGAATTGCACTTCATTGATCAGGGACGCAGGAATGTTCGTTGCCTTATCGTAATACACCACCTTTACCGAGATCTGTTGTTGTGCTTTTTTACTATTGTCGTTGAGAGAATATAAGATATTTATAGTTTTCGTGTCACCGTTCTTTACGTTGGGGCCAAAAAGGCCGTCGGTGAGTGATTTTTTCAGGTTGATAAAACCGTTCTTGGTACGCACGCGTAATTTCTGGTCATTGGCTTTTGACCCCGGCGTATTGTTATCGAACGAGCACTTGTTGTTGCCGTTTCCGTTATTGTCGGGATAGTCGCTATCGTCACTTGGATCGCAAGCGGGAGGTGCCACGGGGTTGGCGTTAAAAACAGGTTTGGCCAGCGTGTCGTTGTTCCCGATCACGTAAATACTGTCGAGGTAGGTAATTCCGCCCAGGATCAGCTGGCTGACGCAGGTATCGTGGGTGCCATCTTTTACAAAACCAACCAGGTAACGTACGCCGGTTTCGCTTTTGGATACGTTGATGACACCGGTATTTTTATTGAGGCTGAGCCCTTCGGGCCAGGAGAGATAGGTTCCGGTTATACCGGTGTTATTAGTTGGACTAACCATGTATTGTCCGTTTACCGGTTGCAGGTAAATGATGCTGTCCCCATAGTTAGGCGAATTGGGGCATTGGTTCGGACTTAGTACAACATTTCCATTGGCAGGCGTATCCACAAGCGGATCGGTACCTGTTTCAGTATCATTTCCTGAACGACTTGCTTTGTTGCAGGCAACAAATACAAATAACATTACCAATGGTGATAATAGTAGACAAGTGCACAGTCTGCTTTTCATGTATGTTTCGGTTTTACGCGGGAATCAAACTTTCAGACAAGGTTTGGTTGGGCGCCAGCGTGTATCACCGCATTTCAAACGGATACGAACAGACAAATATTCGATTTTTGGATAATAATACACGAATATATATTACACTGCTATTTATTCAACTGGTTATCATGAATTAACAGCTAATGATTTGTACCTAAATTACAATAACAGCTGCTCTTAACCATATGCTTCTGTCTAGAGCTATTCCCATTCCACCAAATGCAAATCCTGTTCCTCAGAGGTATAGATAATACTCTTTCAACAATTTTACAAACTCCGGGGTGTAAACGCGATCAATTTGTTGGATCGTCAGGTCATGGGTAGTTGCAAAATCGGCATTGCTACGGGTATATTGTAAAATTGCCCGGAAAGGGGCATGCCTGGGCGATTGTTTTACCACCAGTCTTTCTATAAGGGAAAACCTGTATTGATTGGCGAGCTGATCGAAATATTCCCAGCGATGATAGGGGAGCAGGATGCCAAACGAACCATGCGGTTGCAGGTTATCGTCGATAACTTTTATCAATTCTTCGAGGGTAAGAAAGGTGCTGTGTTTGGCTATTTGTTCCCGGTCATTGGCCGAAAGGAGATCGGATTCGAAGAAGGGTGGGTTGGAAATAATAAAATCGTATTTCTGCGGAAATTGAAAGGTGCGGGCATCGCCCTGGAATACGGTCAGGCGTTGTTCCCAGTCGTTTTGGCTGGTGTTTTCCTGTAATTGCTGGTATGCGGCCCCATCGATCTCAATGCCGTGGATCTCGTTCTGAGAGCGTTGAGCGAGCATCATCATCAACAAACCGGTTCCTGCCCCAATATCGAGTATTGTGGAGTTCTGTGGAATTTTATCCGGGAACCACGCGCCCAGGATGCAGGCATCGGTGCATACTTTCATAGCACAATGCTCCTGGTTTATTATAAATTGTTTGAACTGGAAATATGAGTTGGACACGTTTAGGGTGTTATTCTTGATAACGAACTAAAAAACTAATCTAACTTACCATTCCGCCCTGGCTGTAGGACTACTGCTTAATTCAGTAAAATCATTCTCCAGGTATTTATAATAGGCTGTCATTGCTATCATGGCGGCATTGTCGGTACAGTATTGAAAGGCGGGAATAAAGGTGCGCCAATTGTGTTTCTGTCCCATTTCGGTAAGCGCTTTGCGTAAACCGCTGTTGGCGCTTACGCCGCCGGCAATACAGATCTGATCGATACCGGTAGTACGGGCCGCGGCTTTTACCTTGTTCAGCAAAATGCTGATGATGCGGTGTTGAATGGAGGCGCAGATATCGGCCAGGTTCTCCTCTATAAATTTTGGATGGTTGGCCGTGTTCTCCTGCAGGAAATACAGGATGGCGGTTTTTAGACCGCTAAAGCTGAAATTCAACCCGGGGATCTGTGGTTCGGGAAATTTGAACCGGTTGGGATCACCCGTTTGAGCGTATTTATCAATGAGCGGTCCGCCCGGGTAGGGCAGTCCCAATAATTTGGCGGATTTATCAAAGGCCTCACCGGCGGCATCGTCCATGGTTTCGCCGATCACTTTCAGCGAAAGCGGCGATTCACATAGTACGATCTGGGTATGCCCCCCGCTTACCGTAAGGCACAGGAAGGGGAATTCCGGTTTGGGGTCTTCAATGAGATTGGCCAGCACATGCGCCTGCATATGGTGCACGGCAATAAGCGGCACATTCAGCGCCAGCGCCAGCGACTTGGCGAATTGCGCGCCTACCAGCAGGGAGCCGATCAAACCTGGCGCCTGGGTAAAGGCAATGGCATTCACACTTTGTAACAGGTTATGAATCGATGATTCATCGGTAGGTTCACCGCTTTGCTGATTGGCTTTTTGCAATGCGGCATACACTACCGGCACTATATTTTGCATATGGGCGCGGCTCGCCAGTTCAGGCACTACCCCGCCATATTGTTCATGCACGGTTTGATTGGCAATAAAATTGGAAAGAATGACGCCATCGCGGCAAATAGCAGCGGCAGTTTCATCGCACGATGATTCGATTGCTAAAATTGTTATGCTCACGGCGCAAAGATAAAGAAAGGCAACCTGGGAACAAGGCGACTATGTAGTTCAAAGTTCAAGGTTCGTAAGTTCTTAAGTTATTGAGTTTGTTAGTTCGTTAGTTGGTGTCCTGAACGATAAGGCAGCAGCATCGAACGCAGTGAGGCTCAGTATTTTTGTATTTGTTTGCCGTTTGCCGTTTCCCGTTTGCCGAAAAGCCCACCTGTTCACATAAGCCTTTACCGAAGTCGATTCAACATTCATCATTGCCGATTCACGATTTACTTACTCCTAATGGCTACCACAGGATCCATTTTAGCAGCAATAGAAGCCGGGATAATACCAGCGAGTACGCCCACAATAATACAAATGGAAATGGCCAGAATAAGGATGCCGGGCGCTATAAACACTGTAAACCCAAAGATGGCTTTGGAGGCCAGGGTGAGTGCGAATACTATGGAAAGTCCCAACAGCCCGCCCATAATGCAGAGGAACGCGCTTTCGAGCAGGAATTCGGTCAATATAACGGAGCGTTTGGCGCCAATGGCTTTTTTCAGTCCGATCTGCGAGGTGCGTTCGCGCACGGTCACAAACATGATATTGGCCACCCCAAACATGCCCACCACGAGCGAGAGAATGGCAATGGCCCAGCCGCCTTTATTGATGCCGCCAAAGATCTCACTGGCAAAACTGCTGAAGGCGTCGATATCGTTCAGGGCAAAATCATCTTCCTGCGTGGGTTTCAGTTTGCGGATCGATCGCATGGCGCCGGTAAGTTCATCACGCAGCTGTTCCATAGGCACCGATTGTCTGGCCTGCACCATAATGATGGGATTGCTGTTTTTTTCGCGCACCATTTGTTTCATAAAACCCAGGGGCATCAGAATGCTGTTGTCGTATTCCCAGCCGCCTACAAAGCTTTTGCCTTGTTTTTTTATCAGTCCGACCACGAGGGCGCGTTTGCCTTCTTTCAGAATAACGGTATTACCCACGGCTTTTTCGGCTTTGCCAAAAAGGGTTTCGGCAATGGTATAACCCATTACGATCACATTGGCGGCAAAGTCGTAATCGGCGGGTTGCAGGTAACGGCCGAGTTCAACTTCTACGGGTTGAATATTTACAAAATCCTCAGTGACGCCATAGTAGTTCACACTGTTGATGACATCGTTTTCGAACCCTACATAACTGTTGGTATTGATATTGAAAGCCACGTTGGAGGCGGCAGGTACTTTTTCTTTCAGCAGCCTCATTTCTTCTGAGCTGGGGGAGGGGCGTTTTACATAGCGCCACCAGGGATAGTCGGGGCCACCGGCATACACCCATTTATCGATGTATACGGTATTGGTGCCAAGCGCCTGAATGTCTTTCTGAACCTGGTACTCAAGACTATCTACCGTGGCCAGCACGCTGATAATGCAAAAAATACCAAAGGCCACCCCGGTCAATGACAGCAAGGTGCGAATTTTGTGGGATTTAAATTCCTGCCAGGTTAAGTTGAGGCTACTGCCCAGAATTTCAAGGACTCGGCGCATAGTCAAATATAAGAATATGGACGTTTTTTATTGAGCCTTTGTGGTTTATGGTTGTTTTGCATTGTAAGCGGTAGTTCGTGAATCGTCAAACGTGAAACGGCAAACGCCCCACCTCGGACAGCCTGAATAATAGCAGCACCTTAAACCCAAAACTCAATAACTAACAAACTAACAAACTCAATAACTTACAAACCTAATAACCTGCTATTTAATTATCATAATAAACTAACTGTCCAGGAGCGCGTAAACGTTTCCCCGGCAACCAGCTTATTGATTCCCTCTTTCTCCTGAAGCTGCTGGGTAGTGGCAACGCTGTCGGCTATGCCGCACCAGGGTTCTATACAAACAAAATCGGCGTTTTTGGCGGCCCAGATGCCGAGGAAAGGGAAACCGGGATAATCGAACCGGAAACCACGGGGTGTTTTACCGGAACCTAAGGTTACAATAGTTGAAGGCATGCCCTTTAATACCAGTGCATCCTTTTGAAAGAGGTCTTTCGTAAGGTTGAGGCGATTGGTGTTTTGTAACAAGGGTAAAGGCGTTTGTTCTATCAGCCCGTCAGGTGAAATGGGCCAGCGCGGCGTGGTTTCAACCTGGTTAAATTGTAAATAATAATCGGTGTATTCGGTTCCCGGCGCCAGCGGGATTTTAAAGGCCGGATGGGCGCCTACGGAAAAATACAGGTCTTCCTTGTCGGGATTTACCACTTCATAGGCAACCGCCAGGGAATTATCAACCAGGGTATAGCGGATGCGAAACTCAAACGCAAAGGGATACACGGTAGCAGTTTCTGCATCGTTGCGTAATAAAAATGTAATGGTATCGGCGGATTGACTTTCTACTGCAAATTGTTTATCGCGGGCAAATCCATGACGGGGCAGCTGGTAGGCCTGTCCGTTGTAGTAATACGTATTGTTTTTTAATGTGCCTACAATGGGAAACAGCACCGGTGAGTGTTTGCCCCATATGGCCGGATCGCCGCCCCACATATAATCCAGTTGATGTTCTTTTAAGATCAATTGGGTGAGCTCGGCGCCTTTGGCATTGATAACGGCTTTTAGCTGGTTGTTTTCGATTGTAAACATGGTGGAAACTAATTGATATGTTGACAGGTTGAAAAGTTGACAAGTTAACACGTTGACAACGAAATAACAAAGCAATAGTTCAATCAAAGCAGTTTTCCTTAAGGAGGTAACTTGTGAACCTGTTAACCCGTTAACTGATTTTTAATACCTTCAATGGATGGATACTTTCGATATAGTAACAAAACTGCTCATCTCTATTTTAATTGGAGGCATTATTGGTTCCGAACGGGAATATCATAATAAATCGGCGGGGTTGCGCACGCTGATGCTGATCTGTTTGGGAGCTACCCTGTTCACCATTTTTTCCATGGAAATCGGCGAGCGTACCTCGCCTGATCGTATCGCCAGTAATATTGTAACCGGTATTGGTTTTGTGGGTGCCGGGGTGATCTTTAGGGGTGGAACCGGCATTAACGGCGTTACCACGGCGGCCACTATTTGGGCCACCGCTGCATTAGGCGTAGGAGTGGGCGCCGGTCATCAGTATATAGCCCTGGCGGGTTGTATTGTGCTGGTGGGCATTTTGCAATTTTTCAAAATAATTGAAGAATGGATCGACCGGATCAACCGGGTGCATACGTACGAGATCACCTGCACTTATCAGGACAAGGTGTTTGAGCATTATGAAGACCTGATGAAACGGTACGACCTCACTTATAAACGGGGCAGGTTAAGCCGTAACCAGCAAACCTGCAGGGCTACCTGGGATGCTGGCGGTTCCAAAAAGAACCACCAGGCTTTTATCAGTCACATCCTGAATGATGCGGCCGTGCAGCAATTTGTGTTTT
>NZ_JBJMLX010000424.1:0-6092 GCF_045805085.1 Niastella sp. | reverse complement strand
GCCGATCATGAATTCAATTCCCAGCGGACTTTGCAATATTCTTTTTACCGATCTCTTAATAGTAACATTAGCCTTTTTTCTCAAAGAGGGCTCCAGGCTGTCTACGAGTCTCTTTGTTGGCTGTTTTGTTGGATAGACGAATTCGTTGTATTCCAGTATACCTGCCAGCACCGTCATCTTCAGCAGCTTGTACATTTTCGCATGCATGGCTGGTATACCAGTGGGATAAGTAGTGTCTTCCGCAACGGTATACTTTTCTTTCAGGGTGAAATTAAAAGGCGTTTTACAAATATTATCCAGCATGGTATCTGCCTGCAGCAGCCGCTGTTTATAGGTAGTTACTAATAATTGGAGGAAGTCTGATTTTTTACCCTTGATCTGGTCATCGAGTTGCAGGCGATAGGCGGACAGGTTTTTTATATCGTCCTGCGAAAAAAATATGCGTTGTACATCCAACTCCTGCATCAACTCGTTGAAGATGGCTTCTGATCGCTCATCATCTAACGGGCGGGGTTGAATGTGATATTTATCCACCATGCGGCTCACCACATAGGCATCGTTAACAGCTTTTTGAATTGATTGGGCATTAACTATATTACAGCCTGCTACAACAAGGATCAGAACAAGAAATATGCGCATATTACTTCCAAGGTTATATTTTCAGGAGGGGGATTACAACTACAGGCCTGCCTTACCATATCTCTTTAAAATCAACACGGGTATTGCATTCAGGAAAGAAAAATTCGTGCACAAAGTTTTTGCCGGATTCTTTTAAATGATATTTGCCATCCATTAGTTCGAATATCTCTGCTTCTTCTTTATCAGGCATTATAATGATATAGTATTTAATGCCTTGAGATTCGTAAATATCATATTTGGTATGACGATCCTTCAATGCCGTAGCAGGTGATAATATTTCTACAACTAAAGCAGGTGGAAAATCAAGGTACTTTTTTGTGATTTCTCCACACACTATTAAGAAATCAGGTTGAAGAATAGTATCGTTGGTTATCAGATAATTTATAGGCTGATAAGCAGAACATTTATTACAGGCCCTTAATGGCACACCAAATGCTATAGATAAATTAGATGATATCTGTTGATGCTTTGGAACCGGAGCCGGGCTCATGGCATGAGGAATGCCTTTAATCAATTCCCATTTTCCTTCCCAATGTATCCAATCATCGTATGTATAATGTGGTAGTATTGTTGCTGTACTATTCACTGATATTCTTTTTATAAAGATACGTATTCGATTTGAATAGTGAAAGAGAGTAAACTTATATATACTATTGGTAATTAATCATATACAACCCCTTTGATATTAATATTTTAGCAGCTTTACCACTGTTTCGTGCAAACGGGCTTTGGCCAGGAAATTATTTTCCAGCTCGGTATTGAACGGCACCGGTGTATCGAGGGAAGCACAGCGCAATACCGGCGCATCCAGCAGTTCAAAACAATGCTCGCCTACCCAGGCGGCTATTTCACCGCCAAGGCCACCAGTCATAGTATCCTCGTGCAACACCAGTACCCGCCCGGTTCTGCCCACGGCTGCTTTAATAGCGTCATAATCGAGCGGCAACAGAGTGCGCAGGTCGAGAATGTCGATGGAGATCTCCGAATGATGCGCGGCATAGTCTTCCGCCCAAATTACCCCCTGTCCATAGGTGATAATACTGCAATCATCACCCGAACGCACATGCCGGGCCTTGCCAATCTCAGTTTCATAATACCCTTCAGGTACATTACCATGTACACTCCGGTACAGGGCCTTATGCTCAAAAAATAATACAGGATTGGGGTCATTGATGGCGGCGATAAGCAGTCCCTTTGCATCGGCCGGGGTAGATGGATACACCACTTTCAACCCGGGAGTATGTATAAACCAGGCTTCATTGGTTTGGGAATGAAAGGGGCCTGCCCCTACTCCGGCGCCACATGGCATTCGAATAACCACATTGGCCGATTGGCCCCAACGGTAATGGATCTTGGCCAGGTTGTTTACGATCTGCGTAAAACCCATGGTCACAAAATCGGCAAACTGCATTTCTATCATCGACCGGTAGCCCTGAATATTCAGTCCCAATGCAGCGCCCAGGATAGCGCTTTCGCACAACGGGGTATTGCGCACGCGGTCTTTTCCAAACTCTTCTACAAAACCTTCTGTTATTTTAAATACGCCTCCGTATTCGGCAATATCCTGGCCCATTAAAATGAGATCGGCATGTTGCTGCATACTTTGGTGCAGTCCTTCTTTTATGGCGTCAATAAAACGTTGTTCTTTAACAGGGCCGGCAGCCGCTGGGTTTTCTTCATCGTATTGCATGCCTCTTACATCCACCTTATTTTCGGCATATACATCCCGCAATTCTCTGCCCGTATCCACATACATGGGTTTGGCGTTAAACCCAATATTACATTCTACATCTACGTAGTCTTTCAGGTCCTGGTGAATGGCGTCGATCTCCTCTTTTGACAGCACCTGTTTTGATAACAGGAACTGCTCAAAATTCTTGATGGGGTCTTTTATATCCCACACTTCAAACAAATATGGAGGAACGTATTTGGTGCCGCTGGCTTCTTCGTGGCCGCGCATGCGGAAGGTAGCGCATTCAACCAGGTAGGGCCGCTGGTATTCAAGGCAATATTTCTTTACGCCCTTGATGGTGTCGTATACGTTGAGGATATTATTTCCATCGATCTTAACGCCGTCAATACCATAACCGCGGGCTTTTTCTACCAGCGCTTCACACCGGTATTGTTCATTTACGGGTGTGCTCAGGGCATAGCCATTGTTCTCTATCACAAAGATCACCGGCAGATCCCACACGGCGGCCACATTCACTGCTTCGTGAAAATCGCCTTCGCTGGTGCCGCCTTCGCCGGTAAACACCACTACTACTTTATCTTCTTTACGGAGTTTATGTGCCAGGGCAATGCCATCTGCAATGCCTAACTGCGGGCCCAAATGCGAGATCATGCCGCAAATATGGTGCTGGGCATTGCCAAAGTGAAAACTGCGTTCACGCCCCTTGCTGTACCCGCTCTGGTTTCCCTGCCATTGCATTAGTAATTTATGCAGGGGCATATGCCTGCTTGTAAACACGCCCAGGTTTCGGTGCAGGGGTAATATCCACTCGTCTTCGTCCAGCGCCTGGGTAACTCCCACTGCAATCGCTTCCTGGCCAATTCCACTAAACCATTTTGAGATCTTTCCCTGTCTCAACAACACCAGCATTTTTTCTTCGATCACCCGGGGCAATAGCAGGCTCTTATACAAATGAACCAGTTGGTCATAGGTTAAATCTTTACTATCGAAGTGCATACAATAATAAAATAGTGTACTATGAAGTTAGGGCAAATCAAATATCCGTAGTAGTGGCGGCTAGTCTTTTTCGTCTCTTTTTTCTTTATATAATACCGAAGTAACAATCGACAGCAAAAAACTAAACAACAGCGCCCACCAGAACCCGTCTACCGCAAAGCCTTTTATGAACTTATCGGCCAGGATAATTATGAGGGCGTTTATTACAAATAAGAAAAGCCCTAATGTTACAATGGTAATGGGGAAGGTGATGAAAATAAGGATAGGTTTTACAATGGCGTTTAAAATGGCTAAAACAATAGCCAGCACAATGGCGGTCGTGAACGTATCTATATGAACCCCGCTTAAAATGTATGATAACCCGAAGGCAACAATGGAGGTGACAATGATACGCATGATAAAGTTCATAACATAGTGATTTAGTGTATAAGTCGATGGAACTATAAAAAAGTAACAAGCCTCCCGGCGGGTCAGGAGGCTTGCAGTTATTCATTTCTTAAATCACCACCAGTTCATAAAACTCCTCGGGCACCAGGTACTTCTTCGCCAGTTCCTGCAGCTCTTCAGCTGAAATGGTTTTTATGATCTGCACGCTGCGGTCAAAATAATGTTCGTCTACATTGTTCAGGATCATACTCTTCCATCGACCAATAACCTGGAAAGGGCCATCCAGGTCGCCCAGGATGCTGCCGATCATGGAATTGCGTGTCATACTCAATTCCTCGTCATCTATCGGTTCTTCGCGCAACTGTTCCATTTCATAATATATTTCTTTTATAGTTTCTGCCGTAACATCGCGACCGGCTTCGGTACTTACCATCCAGCCGCTGGTGCTGGTAAAGTTCAACAGGTAACTATAAATGCCATAGGTATACCCTTTTTCTTCCCGGATGTTGCCCATTAAGCGGGAACCGAAAAAGCCACCTAACACATTGTTCAGCACCATCACCTTTTGAAAATCGGGGTGATGCCGGTTAGGAAAGGGCCGGGCTATGCGAATGGCCGATTGTACACCATTGGGATCGTTCAGTATTTCGTATTTCTTCTGCATGGCGGGTTCTAAAGGATGCTGAATAATTTCTGCACCACCCATCCTTGGCTTTAATGGCAGCTGGCCAAAATACTTTTCCAGTGTGTCAATAATATCCACTGGTAATTTACCTGCTACAAATATTACGCAGCGACCCTGTTTGTAATATTCATTGTAAAAATTAACTACATCTTCCCGTTGTACCGCTGCATAATCTGCCAGGTCATTGTATGTTCCATACGGGTGTTTTTCACCAAACAGGTAGGCATCGATCAACCGGCCGGCTACAAATTCCCCTTTTTGCAGATTTACTTTTAAGCGCTGTTGCGAGTTTTGAATATAAATGTCCAGCTCTTCCTGTGGGAATACTGAATCCTGCACCAGTTCTGCCACCACGGGCAACAGCTCATTAATGTGCTTGCTCAGGGTGTGCAGGGTTATTTCCGAAGTTTCGTTGTAACAGGTACGATTAAGGTAAGAGCCATAATATTCAAAATGCTCGTTTATTTCAAAAGCGTTGCGCTTGCTGGTGCCATTCTTTAGTAAGTAATTGGTGGCGGCGGCAACGTTCTTTTTATTTTCGAACCAGTTACCGGCCGAAAAAACCCAGTTCACCAGTAAGGTATCTTCACTACCCATATCAAGAGCAAACACTTCAATACCGTTGGCGAGTTTATATTTTTTGGTGGCCGGCAATTTTATCTCAAATTGAACCGGGTCTATTATTTTAGGAGCAATTGTTCTGTTTAGCATATCTTCTTTTTAGTCGTCTTTTATTCTTTATTTCTCACTATAGTATTTCAGCGTACTGCCATTATTGGGGTTGAATATTTGCCGGCTGTATTGCAGAATATCATCACCGGTAACCGAGAAATATTTATCCCTGTCGTGGTTAAACAGGTTTACATCGCCCAGCAATTCATAAAAGGCCAGGTTATTGGCCCGGGTAAGCACGCTCATGTCTTCAAATGCCAGCGTTGCTTCGGTTTTGTTCTTGATCTTGGTGAGCTCTTTTTCGCTGATGCCGCCTTGTTTCAGTTTTTCAATCTCTTCGTTGATGGCTGCTTCGGCATCTTCCATTTTTACGCCTTTCACCAGTTTGCCTTCAATGGCCAGTAAGCCTTTATCAACAGTTCCAAAATGATAGCATTCTATCTGGCTGAATAACTTTTTCTCTTTTACCAGTTGTTGGTACAAGCGGGATGAACCGCCGCCACCAAGTACTTCGGTAATAAGATCGGCCACATAATACCCATGAGCCAGGCGGTTATCCATGTGCCAAACCTTGTAGATGGCATCCAGGGGCACATTGGCTTTTACCTCCATGCTGCGGGCCTCTGTTTGTGGTGGCTCAGCAGGAATCTGGCGATCGTATTTTTCGCCGGAAGGAATATCACCGAAATATTTCTCCGACAGCTGGCGGACCTGTTCCACCTTTACATTGCCGGCCACTACCAGGATGGCGTTCATGGGGCGGTAATGTTTGAAGAAGAAATCTTTTACATCCTGCAGACTGGCATTTTCAATATGCGATAATTCCTTGCCAATGGTCATCCAGCGGTAGGGATGTTTTTTGTAAGCCATTTCACGCAGCTTGAACCATACATCGCCGTAAGGTTTATTAATGTAGTGTTCTTTAAATTCTTCAATAACCACTTTGCGCTGTACTTCCAGGCTTTTTTCGCTGAAAGCCAGGGAAAGCATGCGGTCGCTTTCGAGCCAGAAGGCTGTTTC
>NZ_JBJMLX010000423.1:0-1506 GCF_045805085.1 Niastella sp. | reverse complement strand
TATAAGCCTGGTGATCCTGTGGAAGACATGAGCTTTAGCGAGCAGGATAGTGCACCATTTTTACCAAAATCAGTAGTAATTGACGATAATTTTGACTGGGAGGGTGATAAATTTCCGAAAATACCTTACCATCAAAGTATTATTTATGAAATGCATGTGAAAGGTTTCACCATGATGCATCCGGATATTCCAGATAACATCAGAGGAACATTTGCTGCCATTGCACATCCTGTTACCATTAAGTACCTTAAAGATTTAGGCATAACTGCAGTAGAGTTGATGCCCGTGCATCATTTTGTGAGCGACCGCCACCTGATTGAAAAAGGGTTGACGAATTTCTGGGGCTATAATACCATTGGCTTTTTTGCACCCGATGTACGTTATTCTTCCAGCGGAGTAAAAGGCGAACAGGTGACGGAGTTTAAAAATATGGTGAAGGAATTGCACAAAGCAGGTATTGAAGTGATCCTGGATGTAGTGTATAACCATACCGCTGAAGGCAATCACATGGGGCCTACGTTATCCTTCAAAGGCATCGATAACGAAGCCTATTACCGGCTTACAGAAGATAAGCGCTATTATATGGACTATACCGGCACCGGTAATACGCTGAATGCTTATCTGCCAGGTGTGTTACGCCTGATTATGGACAGCCTGCGTTACTGGATCACTGACATGCATGTGGATGGGTTCCGGTTCGACCTGGCAGCCACGCTTGCCCGTGAGTTGCACGATGTGAACCGCCTCAGTTCCTTCTTTGAAATCATCTACCAGGACCCCCTGATTTCGCAGGTAAAGCTGATCGCTGAACCCTGGGATATTGGTGAAGGGGGGTACCAGGTGGGGAAATTTCCACCCGGCTGGGCTGAATGGAATGGAAAGTACCGGGATTGTATGCGTGATTACTGGCGCGGGGGCGACAGTATGCTTCATGAATTTGCCGAACGCTTTACCGGCAGCGCCGACCTGTATCAAAGTGATTACCGCTTTCCCACCGCCAGCATCAATTTCATCACCGCGCATGATGGCTTTACCCTCAACGACCTGGTTTCCTATAATGAAAAACACAATGAAGCAAACGGGGAAGACAATAAAGACGGGGACCAGGAAAACCATTCCTGGAACTGTGGGGTTGAAGGGCCGACTGATGATGCCGGCATCAATAAACTGCGTGAACAGCAGAAACGAAACCTGCTCACCACCCTGCTGCTGTCGCAGGGAGTACCTATGATCCTGAGTGGTGATGAAATAAGCCGTACCAAGAACGGGAACAACAATACGTATTGCCAGGACAATGAAATTTCCTGGATCGACTGGAAAAAAGCAGATACCGGGTTGCTGGAGTTTACCCGGCACTTGATCCACTTGCGCCGGAACCACCCGGTGTTTTGCCGCCGCCGCTGGTTCAGGGGCCACCTGATAAAAGAGATCAACCTGAAAGACATTGAATGGTTCCTGCCTGATGGCAACGAGTTAAAGGATGATAACTATACAAAAGATGTGGCG
>NZ_JBJMLX010000422.1:0-13113 GCF_045805085.1 Niastella sp. | reverse complement strand
TACCCACGGTATTTTTTGAATTGGGGGATGATGTTTTCTGTCCAGTTGGGAAAACCATCTTCAAAACTATCATCACAGAAATATTTGAGTGTTTTTCCGGCATATTGGCCTGCTTCCTGCAACAGCACCCTTCCTACATTTTCAAATTGCAGGTCAACACCGATATGGCTTAACCAGTCAACTGAAAGACCACTGGCTTCAGGTTGCGCGATCATTACTTTGGAACCCGTCATGCGATGACCGGTGCGAATGATGGTCCATTCACCGGCGGGCACCTCCCAGTCGAGTTGTCCGTCGGCGGTTAGTTTGCCGGTGAGATCGATCACCTTATCTACCGGAATGGGTTGATCGCCGGGCATTGCTTCCCAGGGTGTTGACACCGGCGTCATCACTTCATTCGCTTTTATAAAGTTGCTGGCATCTTTTCGGTTAGTTTTGGCAATAAAGAGCGTCGATCGTTTATCTGTCCGTAAAGGATTGTTGTCGGGGGCGGCAGGAATGGCTACAATGGCTGTATCGCGATAATCTATTTGCTCCAATGGCAGATCAATATACTCTTTCCAGCCGGGCGCATTTACCAGGTTGTCGTACCCGTCGCGGTTACCCGGTAATGGTAATTTGCCGGAGAATTTTTGCGGGCCCTTAACGGTTAATTTTGATTGCAGGAACCAGCGGCAGGCATGTTGGGGCGGGATCCAGGGACCACCCATGCACCAGCCGGAACTCATGTTCACGCCAAACTTTATTCCCAGACGATTGGCTTCTTTCAATGCAAACCGGTATAGTTCGCGCCATTCGGGCGATAAGAACAAAGCGCCTTGCGGAACCTTCGCACCGCCCAAACCACCAGCGGAATTGATCATCAGCACTTCGCCCATGCCCTTAGCCTTATATTCCTCCAGATCACGCGTAATACCTTCTTTATCCATAAGGCCATTGAACCACCACCAGTAACAACCCGGTTGAAATTCCTGTCCGGGTGTTATAAATTTTTCTTTCAGCTCCGAATAAAAGGGAATGCCTGTAAAATCAGGCGCCCATTTGTTAATGCCGGCCTGGGCCGTAGCCAAATGAGCAGTGGTTAACGAAGTGAGGGTTATGAATTTTCGACGATCCATTCTTTATTTGTTATTTATTTTTTCAGGGTGGGTCACCCTTGGAGGGTGGCTCACCCTTCTCAATCAGAATTTTGAATTGAGATACCGCAACATAAAACCGCCATCCGGTTCCAGCGTAAACATACTGGCAGCGGAATTTTCCATAAAGAACATGCGGTAATTGCGTAACGGCATACCCAGTTTATGCGCCAGGTATAAACGGTTCACGCCATTATGGGCAGCCACCAGGAAGTTACCAGTGGTATATTGTTGTTGTAACGACTGAAAAAAGGCATCCACCCGTTGCACGATCTCAGTGCCGGTTTCACCAGTACCACCGGCCCGGTTGTTGGCAGGGTCACTCATCCAATTGTGCCACAGCCGGGCATTCTCGGCCATAAATTCTTCTTTTGTTTTTTTCTCCCACCCGCCAAAATCGGCTTCGATCAACCGTTCGTCTTTTATTACGGTAGCGCCGGTTGCTATTTGCGCGGTCATATACGCCCGTTGCAACGGCGAAGAAAAAACCCCATCCAACTTTATGGATAATAACTGTTGACGCAAGGTTTCGGCCTGTTTCAGTCCTTTTTCGGTAAGCGGAATATCTGTTCTTCCGCAATAGCGGTTGTTATCGGCATTCCAGGCGGTTTCCCCATGCCGGATCAAATAAATATTAAGCATATACTGTTTTGCTGATATAGCCTTTACCGGCCAGGAGATCGATAAATTGCTGATAATTCTGTTTGTAAATCTCTACCACGCCCAATTGCGGATATACTTCTTTTTCAATTTGCGTTAATGCTTTGGCCGCTTCGGTGAGCGACGCAAAATGCGTTTGTGACGCTGCAATGATGGCGGCACCCACGGCGCCCGTAACATGTTTCATTTTGTATACGGGTAATTGCAGCACGTTGCTCCTGATCTGCAACCACAGCTCGCTGTTACTGCCACCACCTGCGGTGAATACGGCGGATACGCTTTCACCCGACAACTGTTCTATCACTTCATACGCATACTTTTCAATATAGGCAACGCCTTCCATACAGGCGGCAAACAGTTCAGCGGGTGGCAATCCAACCGGATGAAACCCCGTTGCCTGCGGCGCTATAAAAGGAAAACGCTCGCCATGTTGTTTAAGCGGCCAGGCCATGTGCTTTGTTGGCACTAATGCAGCTGCCTGCTTTGTTAATTCATCCAGGTTATTACCAAAATCACGGGTCACCCAATCGGCCCCGGTGTTGCTGGCGCCGCCGGGCATCCAATAACCTTCGGGATGGCGATGACAATACAACCGGCCATGCGGATCGTTGATCTCCCGCGTGGTTACGCCTTTTACTACCAGCGTTGTGCCAATGGTGGTGTTCCAGTCGCCGACCTGCACAGCGCCTGAAGCGATCTGTGCGGCACAACCATCCGTCATGCCTGCTACCACCTGAATGGTTTTGGGAAATCCCAATGCAGCTGCCAACTCCGGCAGAATATTCGCTATGCCTGTGCCGGAAGGTTGTACCGTTTGCAACCAGTTTTGTTGAATGGGGAGTTTTTCCCAAATGTAGGCAGGCCATTCTTTTTTGCGCACATCAAACCCCGATTTCAGGGCATTGGTATAATCGGTCACCTCATACCGGCCGCACAATTTGCCAATAATAAAATCAGCGGCATGAATGAATTTACCCAGTTGTTCCACTTTACCGGGATACCGGTTGATGAACCATAACATTTTGGGCAATCCACTGCTGGCATTAAAGGCGGTATAGCCATTGCTGTTTTCCGCCAACGCAACTTTCTTACAATAGCTGGCTTCTTCGGCCGAACGCGGATCGCTGTACATAATGGCATTGTACAACGGCTCATTATTTTTATCGATCGGAATAATGGTGCCTGAGGTGGAGGTAACGGAAATGGCTACAATATCATTCAGATTGATTGTAGACCTCACCTGCCCTACCACCTGTTGTAAACACAACATACAATCGCGCCACCACTGTTCCGGCGATTGTTCTTCGCGGGATTGATTGTTTAATGGAAATGCCTGTTCGCCACTGCCCAGCACTTCTCCGGTTGCATCTATTAAAACTGCTCTTGCGCCCTGTGTTCCTACATCTATACCAATGAAATATGGTTTATTCATGTTGGTTACTTTGTTATTAGATGCTTCTAAAAAAACTCCTGGTTTTCTTCCATTCTTTGTAAAGCGCAGCATAATATTGTTGTTGCCTGGGCTCTATTGTTTCAATGGTATCATCGAAGGCTACCGAGGCTTTCAATGCTTCATTACAAATAAGGGCGCCGCCAATAACCGATGATTGCTCGAACCCGCGCCGCACCTGCACTTTCTTGTTCAACAAACCGGCCAGTAAACTGCGCAGGGCAACACTTTGCAAACCGCCGCCACAGGCCCATACATAATCGGGCTGGTGACCGGCCACTTCGCACAGTATTTTATAATTCTCCGCAATGGAACAGGCAATATCCAGGATGGTAGCCCATACAAAATGTCCGCGCGTTAACTGGTGCGAGACCGGGGTTGGAAAAATAAAACCACCTTTTATCAGCGGTGTTTTTTCATCGGCCACCAGCGAACCCAGCGAGGCCATACAAAATGCATCTTTGGTAGCTGCCAGCTCCTGCTCAATAACCGAATAATTTTCGTTGGGATAAAAGATCTCCTTCAACCGTTGAAAGTTCAACCCGGTTACCCCGGCATTGGCTTCAAACACCAGCCTGTTGGGTTCAATATCCCTGCTCGTCCAGGTACGTTGATGCGCATCCAGCAAATAAGTATCAACCAGCTTTACAATTGGCGTGGTTGTTCCTGATACAATTACAATGTCTTCTACTGCGGGCTGGGTGCTTTTTATAGCAAGTTGCGTATCGCCGCCACCCACTACTACAACCGCCTCTTTTGAAATCCCAAATGAAGTGGCCATATCAGGCAACACCTGTCCCAGCACCTCACCTGAACTCTTTAATGGCGGCAGTAAAGAACTATCAAGTGAAAACACATCGCACAGGTTTTCGCTCCATTCCCTGAATTGCACATCGTACAACAGGGTTTCTGAAGCCTGCGAGTGTTCATATTTAATTACGCCGCTCAACTGGTATTCTACCCAATCACTGATGCTTACAAAATTGACCGTGTTCTGCCAGATCTCTTTCCAGCGCTTTTTTATTCCTATTAATTTGAATGCGGAGAACAACGATGTGGGATACCGGCCGGTGAGTTTATACACGATCGTTTTATCGGGCACCATCTCTTCCCACTCGCGGCCGCGGTGATCGATATTAGGCAAACCGATCAGCGATTCGCCATCCTTACCCAACAACACAATGCCTTCACGCTGGCTGGTAGCCGTTAAAGCGCGAACAGTTAGGCCGGGCAACTGATCAATAACCTGTTTGGCCAACGCGTTCACCTGTTTCCATAAGGCATTGGCATCAAAATACAGGGCATCGGCGTATTTATCGTCACGAATGTATTGAATATCTTCCCGGGCCACACCCAATACCGTTCCATTGACGCTGGTAGCAGCCACCCGTACATTCCCGGTACCGATATCAATGATTATGTATGCTTCTTTTGCAGTCATGGTAAACTTATATCTGAACAGTGAGTAATTCTTTATTGGCCAGCCTGGCGCCGGTTCTTTTATTTTCAACGTACCAGTCAACCAGGGTTTTGTTTAAAATAGTCACATGATGATCTTCTACCTCAAAGGTAGCGCCTGCAATATGCGGCGTTGGCAGTACATTGGGATGATCGATGATCTTATAATCAATTTCATCGGGCGGCTCATGATCGAACACATCGAGGATGGCGCCGCGAATAGTACCTTCTTCCAGCACGCGCAACAGATCATTCCGTTGTACCACTACGGCACGTGCCGTATTTACAAATATTGCATTCGATCTCATCTTTGACAGCAATGAATAATCGATGATCCCTTTTGTTTCCTCCGTCACCGGCAGGTGAATGGAAATAATATCACTGGTAGCAAACAGTTCGTCCAGCGAAACGGAGCGATACGCTTTATCATAAGTGGTTACATACGGATCATAGAACTGTATAGGACAAGGGTAACATTGCAGCATGGATGCGATGAGCTGACCAATGGCGCCAAAGCCTACCATGCCCACTGTTTTCCCAGCCAGCTCGGTGCCTTTGAATTGCAGATAAGAAGTGTGCGCGCCGGCGGCCCAGTTACGTCCTCTTAGCCATTCCACCCCGGCCAGTGTATTACGCATAAAAGTGATTACATTGGCAATAAACATTTCCGCCACCGCCTGTGCATTACGCGCGGGTGTATAAAAAACAGGAATGCCGTGTTTGGTGGCGGTTTCAATGGCCACATTCGAGGGCGTTCCCCGGCATACCCCTATAAATTGTAAATGAGGATGCGCATTTATTACGTCGGCTGTCACATGATCGTGTTCGGTTATCAATGCACTGGCCGCTGTTTCGGTTAACAACGCCGTTAATTCATCGGCAAAATACGCCCGGCCATTTGGTTTCCAGGGTCTGTAAATTACCTCGCCAAAATGTTCCTGCAATGTTATTAACCCGTTATCATTGTACGGCGCCGTCACAAGTATCTTCATAATGCGTTGATTTTATTTCTGTATGTTATAGAGTAGCTTCTACTATTGTGTTATCTGCCTTTACCTGGTGCAAAGTTTTGGCGTTATCGGGCAGGGTAATAAATTTTGTTAACAGGGCGCTGATAAAATATAGAACAGCCAGGATCCAGATGATGCCTTCTTCCCCCACTGAACTAAAGAACAAACCCACCAGTGCAGGTCCTACAAAAACCGGTAACCCGGCGCCCAGGTTCAGGATGGCGATGGCAGCGCCTTTGTCTTTTTTCACCAGGGATGGAACCAACGCCGAGAGTGGCACATAACCAGCCAGACAGGCGCCCCATAAAATTCCGGCGGCCAGTACAATGGTGAAATTACCGGGCGCGGCTTGTGGCACATAGTACAAGGCTAATGTAGTGATAGCGCAACCAATGCCGCCAAACCACATAATGGTATTGCGCCAGCCCAGGCGATCGCCCACAAAACCAAAGATGAGGTTGAAGATGATGTTACTGGTAAAGATGGTGCCCCAGATCTGTAACCAGGTAGTGGTATCAAACCCATGTTTTTCCATGTACATAGGCAGGAACACCGGAAACGCAAATTGCGCCGTGGTATTGATGATGCGCACGATACCGCCGATCAATACTTTCGGTTCCTCCTGAACGATGGTCAACCCTTTCAGTAACTCGCGGGTTTTGCTGCCCGCATCGTTTTTATTTGAACCGGTTTTAAAAGATGCTTTATTCAACAGCAACGCAAAGAATGCGCCGATCAACACCCAGAAAACGGAACTCCATAAAGTGTTGATGTAGCCCAGGCTTTTAATGGCCCAGCTGCTATAAAAAGCGCCCAGCACATTCAGTCCGCCCGTGAATACAAACCAGAACCAGCCTACGGCGCGGCCCAGTTTTTCTTTCGGACTTTGATAAGCGATCCACACCATAAAGGAATACGCAAATAAGGGATAACCAAAGCCGCGCAGGGCATAAGTGGCGATCATAACAGGGAAGTTCAGGTGCGCCAGCCCATAACCAACAAAACCGGTGGTGCCGGCCAGGTATAATAACAAACCGGCCAGCATGGTTTTCTTGGGTCCAAACCCTTCTGCCAGCACACCGGAAAACCAGGCCGAAATGGCTACGGTAATACCATAGGCGGTGAACAGGGTGGCGTTTTGTTCAATGGTCATACCCTGCGCTTTCAGGTACGGACTTAACCAGCCGGTTTCCATACCATCGCCCATCATGAATATGAGAATACCTACATAGCCCCATAGCAGGGACATGGGAATGCCGGTTTTATCGGCGAATGTTTTGTTTGCAGCAATCATTATGTTGTTTTTTTGTAGCATTTGGATTGTTGAGCATCGTTATTGAATTCAGGAGCTTAGGCAGGCAGACGGCAGAGAAAAAAGGCAATAGGCAGTGGGCAATGGTGAAAACGCTGTTCCCGCCTTAACCTTTCAACCTTTCCTATCACTCAATATCCTCCCGATACGCTATCAACTCTATCAACCCACGTCAACTCTACAACTTGTTAACTTGTTAACTTATCAACCCTATCAACTCCATCAACCCTATCAACTTGCCTTCCCTCGTCAACTCGTCAACTGATCAACTGGTCAACTCACAACTATTTACACACCCGCACCTCGCTAGTACCATCGTAACTAAAAGAATTAACCAACATCCATCTCCCCTTATACGCCTTTAACCCCGCCAATTGCAACACCGTATTTCCCTTAAGATCTATCACCTTATCATTGTACCACTGCTGATCGGTATCGATGGACTGCATAAGAATGGTAGGATAGTTTTCATTGGGTCCGGATGAAACACTTTTCACGCGGGCCAGGGCGCTTTGTTCTGTCACTGCTTTTGTTTGCAGATTGATGGCCCAGATCTTACTGCTGGTTGATAACCACAAGGAATCTTTTCCGTACACTGAAAACAGATCGTGACAACCAGATGCAGGCAGGGTTACGCTATCCTTCAACGTAAGATCGGGCGCTGCACAATTAAAATTATAGGTAAAGCCGTACAGCTTGTTTTTGGAAGCGGTCCACAGTTCCTGTCTCTTTTTATCCCACACTACATTATGCGCATCGTTCACTGCAATTTTTTTGGTATAACCAGTGTATGGCAAGGCGGAAGTATCCATTCTTAACAACATCAGGTAATTACCGGTACTGGCGGCTATTACCAGGTTACCATCGGGCAGCACTTCTGTTGAATGCACATTGCCATTGCCGCCATAGGCATAAAAAACCGTTTTCTTATCGGCGATACGCACCAACGCCACACCGCCGGTAGAGGCATTGGCCAGGATATATTTATTATTATACACCGGTTTGGCATCAGACATGTTCACAAACCACTTCACATCACCGGGAGCCACATTCGACGTGGCCGGGCTCCATTCCCACACCACATTTTTGGTATCTACATCAGCAATCACTACCCGGTTTACCGACTGATCGGCAAAGACGATCTGCCGTACGTCTTTTTGACCGGTAGTATCGATTTCGTTAGGGGTCGTGTTGCCGGCAGAAGACTTTGAACATTGGATCATACATACGGCTATCAGGCCTGCTACCACCATAGTTTTAATAGGTAAAGTTTTCATATTGTTTAATTGTCTAATCACTTTAAATTTTGTTTTAATTTCTATATATCCAACCGCGATTATTAAACAATTGACAACCTTCAAGGCAAAAAAGTACTAGAGTACGGCTTAAAATGACCCAAAGCGTGCAGCTTCCTTCGGTTGAAAACTACCGACGATGACACCAAATTAAACATAAATAAACACAATTAAACATTATTAAACCATTAATTAAACACATTTATGCGCACAATTGAGTGCGCTCATATTATCCTTTTTTAAAAAATTAAAGGGTCTGTAAGCTTTTTACACAAAATTCCTGAGATTTGACTGGGATTTATGGGATCATTGATCACCCATCCCATAAATCCCAATCATTTCATAAATCCCAGTCAATGACGATTACAGACAGACACCAGCTCATTATTCAGAAATTACAGGAACAAGGACGGGTAGATATTCAGGAGCTCAGTGAGGAACTGCAGGTTTCGGGCGTTACCATTCGCAAAGACCTGAAGTTGCTGGAGGAAAAGAACCTGTTGTTCAGAACAAAAGGTGGTGGCTCTATCCATAATCCCTATGCAGTTGAACGCCCCATCAATGAGAAGGAGTTCATCAATGCAGATCAAAAGAAAAAGATCGCCAAAGCGGCGCTTTCCCTGCTGGGTCAGAACGACAGCATTATCATTGGTTCCGGCACTACGGTATTTGAACTGGCGCAGTCGCTGTACCCTTCCAAACATATAACGGTAATCACTCCTGCTCTGCGGGTAGCGATAGAACTATGTAACCGGCCCAATGTAGACATATTGCAAATTGGCGGACTGATCCATCACAGCTCAGCCTCTGCTGCGGGCGCCTTTGGAGAACGGTTGCTCGAAGATATTTCCTGTGGGTTGTTATTTATGGGGGTTGATGGGATTGAACCGGAGTTTGGTTTAAGCATTACCAACCTGGCAGAGGCCAGCCTTGATAAAAAAATGATCCAGGTAGCGCAACAGGTAGTGGTGATGGCCGATAGCACCAAGTTTGGTCGCCGCGGCATCGGCCGCATCTGCGGGCCCGACCAGGTTGATTATATTATTACCGATGCCGGCGCACCGATGGAAGCCATCAGGCAGCTGGAAGAAAAAGGAGTGAAAATCATTATTGCGGAATAACTGGGAAAGGGTTTTCTATCTTCCAATCAATTTCTCATAGTCCTCATCATTCATATATTCCAGGATATCACCCGGTTGGCAATTAGGCATTTTACAAATCTCCTCCGGCGTTGAAAAACGAATAGCCTTTGCCTTGCCTACTTTTAATGGGTTGTCCATACTTTGTCTACGCCTGATTTCAGGTAAGCCGAAGAGGAAGCACGTCTTTTGCGCAAGAATTTTTGCAATCAAATTATAAATAGAGAACGGGTACATATAGGCTTTGATTAATTTATATGCGTCTTAGACAAGCCAAACAAAAAAACCCCTGCTTTTTAGCGGGGGTTCTATTTTATACAGACTTATTAAATTATTTCAGTTTAACCGGCATTTTCACCGGAAGCCCCAATTGCTTTTTCCGCTACCGGTTGAACAGTTACGGGAACGGGTTGAACCGCGGCCGCTGCAGGCGCCACTTCTTCTTCACCCACCCAGTCTGAAGGCAGATAACCTTTATACTTCAACAGGTAGGGGTTCAATTTCTTTTTAACCCATTTTGAAATGATCTCAAACACCAGGAAGCCAATGATAATGGAGATGGCCCATTCCATAAAGCTAAAGGTTTGTTTGTCCACCACCGTTCTTTTGGCGGTGAGTCCCCACAGGTTTTTTATACTGCGGGTTGTAAAGAAATGCGCTACAAGACGGGTAGAGGCCATCCCAATGGCAAAGCCTATAAAATTGCCCGTGTAGTTGCTGTACACGTACTGCATGAACTTTTGGCCGGTATTGTTTTTCATAGATCAAAGTTTGATCTTACTAAAATAATACCTTCCTTTCGTAAACGCCAGTATGTGTAAAAAATAACTATTTTACAACACTTCCAACCGACGGTAGCTGAATTCCAGCATTTTTTTGAGCTGTTTTAAATTGCGGCGGCTGACATTCCGGATAGCCAGTTTCAACAAAGGCGCCATGGGTTTTGAAAAAGCAATGGGAACGCCGCGATTGCGAAGGGTCATACACGTGGTATTTTCATTGATGGCCTGCCAGGCCACCGTGGTTTCCATGCGCATGTTATTGCTGCGGCTTTTCATAATCACCTTTTGCCCGGGAATTATTTCCACTACTTCATATACATTTTGCTGCGGGCGCCGCATGATCTGACCATTGAAAACAAGCTTTGCACCTGCCCGTAAGGGCGCATCATTATTCCATTCCACCGATTTAATATGGGTGCACCAGTTGGGCACATTGCCCGGATAGGAAGCAAATTCGGCTACTTTTTCTTTCGGGAGATTAATAATGATCTCGGTTGATACATCTACCATTTTTCAAATTCAAAGAGTAAATAATACTATACCAAACCAATGGAGCGTCCACAGCAGCTTTCTTTATGTACGGAAGGGGGTAATACAAATGGAAAATAAAGTTAAATATTAAATGTTCATACGCCAACGAAATCAATGTTAACTTATCATAAATCAATTATTTAGGGTGTTTTTCTCATTTTAGCAACTCCATGGCTTTCGGAGGTGTATTGTCAATTCGTTATTTTTGCCGGATGGATTATTTCAAAAGGCTGCTGGATTTGCTGAAGACCGAACGTGAAGAAGACCGGCAATTATATTTAAAACTTACTCAAACAACATCTGTAAATCAACGCAGGGCCAATGGATTGACCTGGTACCCCATCGCCATCCGCGACCAGGAAATGAGCCGGGGCGATTACCTGACAGTTGAAGTGGAACGCACCACGCATCACGATGTTATACACCAGTTACGTTTTGGCATGCCCGCCGTACTGTTCTCGAACCACGATGCAGCAAGTAATAAGGTAGAAGGCACCATCACGTTTGTGAATGGCAACCGCCTCAAGATCACCCTGCGCACCGATGAACTGCCCGACTGGGCCAGCGATGGCAAACTGGGTATCGATCTGTTGTTTGATGAGAACAGCTATGATGAAATGCAGAACGCCTGCAAACTGGCTGCTTCCCTGTCTGAAAAACCAGCGGAAGGCCGGTTGATTCAAATACTCACCGGTAACAAGGCGCCTTCGTTCGAAAACAGCGCCCCGGTTATGGTTCCCTCCCTGAATTCTTCGCAGCAGGCAGCTGTAAATAAAATACTCCAGGCCAATGACCTGGCCATTGTGCATGGTCCGCCGGGAACGGGTAAAACCACTACGCTGGTGCAGGCCATCAAGGCCATGATCAAAAAAGATAACCAGCAAATACTGGTAGTGGCGCCCAGCAATACCGCCGTTGACCTGCTCAGCGAAAAGTTAAGTGATGAAGGGTTGAATATATTACGGGTAGGGAACCCTGCGCGGGTATCGGAACGCCTGTTATCGCTTACCCTCGATTACAAGATGGCGGAACACAGCCATATGAAAGAAATAAAACGCATGAAAAAACAGGCGTCGGCTTTCATGGATATGGCCCACAAGTATAAACGCCATTTCGGTAAGGCCGAACGCGACCAGCGCAAAGCCCTGTTTGCCGAAGCGCGCAACATCATGAAAGAGGTTGACAATTCTGAACAATATATCATTAAGGACCTGGTAGCCAAAGCACAGGTGATCACCGCTACGCTGGTGGGCGCCAACCATTATACCGTACGCAACCTGAAGTTCAATACGGTGGTGATTGACGAAGCCGGACAAGCACTGGAACCTGCCTGCTGGATCCCCATCCTGAAAGCACAAAAAGTGGTGCTGGCCGGCGACCATTGCCAGTTACCGCCTACCGTAAAAAGCGCCGAAGCCGCCCAAAACGGCCTGGCCACTACCCTGCTGGAAAAATGCGTGGCGTTACATCCGGAATCAGTAGTGTTACTGGAAGAACAGTACCGCATGCACGAAATGATCATGGGTTATTCTTCCAGTACGTTTTATGATGACCGGTTAATAGCGCATGCGTCCGTTGCCAGGCATGTATTGTTCAACAACGACAACCCGCTGGTATTTGTTGATACAGCAGGTTGCGGGTTCGATGAAAAGACGGAGCAAACCAGCACCTACAACCCAGAGGAAGCTGCCTTTTTATTCAGGCATCTTACTCAACTGGTTTCCTCGCTGGATAGTCATTATAAACCCGAGAACTTTCCCAGCATCGCCATCATTTCGCCTTACAAGCAACAGATAGATACATTGAAACAACAATTCTTAAGCTCGCCGGCCTTACAGGCTTATGGGCATAAGATCGCTATCAATACCATCGACAGCTTTCAGGGCCAGGAACGCGATATTGTTTACATCAGCATGACGCGCAGCAATCCCGATAACCGCATCGGTTTCCTGAGTGATATCCGCCGCATGAACGTGGCTATGACGCGCGCCCGTAAAAAACTGGTAGTTATTGGTGACAGCGCTACCCTGTCGCAATTCGATTTCTATAACAACTTCATTAGCTGGGCGCAGGACCGCAATGCTTATCAAAGCGCCTGGGAGTTTGTCTGAACTGAGATAGATGGGATGTCTGAGATGATGGGATGGGATTCGCGAGTTTCATATTTCCTACTTCTTACCTCTTACTTCATTTCTTATTAACCCGCGGTGGTGTTTTAAAAATAGTTTTCCCAATGGGCGGCATGGTATCGCCCAATAAAAATCCCCATGGTTTCAGCGGAGTAATGCGGTCGAAAATAACTTTTACAATAGCCGTAAGCGGTATTGACAAAAACATCCC